>CAKTKF010000324.1 GCA_934569215.1 uncultured Oscillospiraceae bacterium | reverse complement strand
GACGCCCTTTTCCACGGCGTCGGGGTTGGTTACATGGATGGGGTACTCCGCCCCGCGCCACTTCCGGCTGACGGAGAATTCCTTCCAGTCGGCGGGGATGCAGGGATCGACGGTGATGCCGTCGAAGTCCGGACGGATACCCAGCATGTACTGGGTGGCCGCGAAGTAAGCCCAGCCGGAGGAGCCGGTCATGAAGGGATGGCGCGCACGGCCGTAGGCAGTGTGATCCTTGCCAACCACGAACTGGCAGTAGGAGTAAGGCTCGGACTGGCGAACCTCGATGATGTCATTTTGCAGTGCCGGACACAGGGCGTTGTAGAACTTCATCGCCCGGCCGCCGCGACCCAGAATGGCCTCGGCGCACCATGCCCAGGGATTGGGATGGCTGAACACGGCGCCGTTTTCCTTCAGACCCGGATACACCCGGGTGACGAAGCCGATGCTGTCGTCGGGGGTGGTGAAGCAGGGGGCGTTGAGCATCAGGCCGTAGGGGGTGTACAGGTACTCATCCACGCTGTCCATGGCGGAAATGCCCCGGTCGTGATCCGCGACCCCGGAAAGTACGGCCCAGGTGTTGCTCTCCATATGCACCCGGCCTTCGGTGTCCGCCTGGGTGCCGATCTTGCGGTTCCCGGCGGTGATGCCGCGGATGTACCACTTGCCGTCCCAGAGGACGGACTCGCAGGTCTTCTTGACCTGTTCGGCAATCTTTGTATATGCGGCCGCGTCCTTTGTTTCGCCAAGCTGCTCGGCCAGGGCTACGAAATTCTGGAGCGCCCAGTGATGCAGGAAGCTGACCATGGCGCTTTCGCCGCCGCCCAGGTTTAGGCAGTCGTTCCAGTCGGCGCGCAGACCCTTGCAGATGCCGTTGATACCCACCTGCCGGGCGGAGAAGTCCAGGATGCGCTTCATATGCTCGTAAACCGTACCCTCGCCGCCGTCGGCGTAGGTCACCACCTGATGGGCAAAGGCCATGTCGCCGGTCTCCCGGATGTACTGGACGATGGCGGTCACCAGCCACAGGGCGTCATCGGCGCAGGCATCCTTCAGACCGTGGACGATCTGGCTCTTATCCGGGGTGGGAACCACCGTGGGGGACTTGAAGGACTGGGGCTTTTCCTCCGGCTCAAACCAGCGAGGCTCAAACAGGTGCAGGCCGTAGCCCTCCTTGGTCAGCGCCCGCAGCAGCTCAATAATGCGGCCGCGGCACTTGTCGGGGTTGGAATGGGGAATCGTCATGGCGTCCTGAGCGGTGTCCCGGTAGCCGAGACCCGTTCTGCCGCCCACCTCGATGAAGGAGGTGAACCGGGAGAACATGACGTTGATCTCGCTCTGATACAGGTTCCAGATATTCAGCTCGGTGTTCATACCCTCGTTGGGGGTGGACACCTGTAGGCAGCTGAGCTTGTCGTCCCAGAACTTTTGCAGACGGGCAAAATCCTCGTCGGCTCTGGCCTGGGTGTACTTCCGGCGCATTTTCTTGCCGGATTCGATGCCGCCCTCGCCCAGGAGGAACAGGAGGCGAGTTTCCTCGCCGGGCTGGAGGGTGAGCACCTTCTGCAGGACGCCGCAATGATTGCCGCCCTTTTCAAAAGAGCCGCCGCACACACCGGTCTCCACCACCAATGGATCGCGCTCGGTGCGGTAGCTGCCGATAAAGCTGTCGCGCAGGCTGTCAAAGCCGTTCGGGATAAAATCGGAAGTAAAGAACTGATAGCCGTCCTCTTCGTAGTAGAGGTCGTTCTCGATGACGCCGTCTTCGTACCGGCTGCCGGTAGCGTACAGGCTCATCTGGAAGTTCTTGTTGTCCATGTCCACCTGGTGGAAGCTGAATTCCAGATAGGAGAATACGGAAAGATGGCGCACCTTATCGGAATCGTTGCGCAGCTTCACGTCCCAGATCTCCACGGGGTCGTCCATGGCGACGAAGAGCTTCTGCTCGGCGTCGATGTCTGCGTAATCGGAGTGATACTTGATATAGCTCAGGCCGTGGCGGCAGGAGAAATGCGCCTTGGGCTTGCCCACAGGCTGCCAGGAGATGCTCCAGTAGTCGCCGGTGTCCTGATCCCGCAGGTACACGTAATGTCCGGGGCCGTCCATGGGAACGCCGTTGGGACGGAACCGGGTGATGCGATGGTATTC
>CAKTKF010000323.1 GCA_934569215.1 uncultured Oscillospiraceae bacterium | reverse complement strand
GTCTCCAGCGTCCCCAGCTCCCCGATCTGCATCAGTCCCGTGGTTTTTCCGAAGCCGTTGAGAACGTGGTAAGCCGCGGGCATCTTGCTGCGGAAAATGTCGTCCTCGCAGGGCAGGATCACCGTTACGCCGGTTTTGTGCCGTTCATCGTCCACGGTGCAGTGGCCGACGCGGACGCCTGACACGTCGGCAATGGAGTTCCGCGGCCCGTGGGGCATGCGGCCGATGTCCAAATCCATAAAAAATCCTCCCGAGTGTTTTTTGACATTATACCGTTTCGGACGGAAAAATGCAACGGTTTTGCCATAAAGAGGGAGGTTTCCCGTGAAGCGGCAAAAAATCCCGTGTTCATGCTGTTGCGGAGGGTTGACCCCTGTGTTACAATTAAAATTGAAAACCAAAAGGAAGGCGGCACCGGATGGTGCGGAAGTGTGAACCCAAATGAAAAGATGCCCCTGCTGCGGCGCGCCCTACAACGGCAAGCGTTGCCGGGAATGCTACTACGAGCCGTTTACCGAAGAAATCGCCCACGGCCTGCACACCCACGAGGGGGAGCCGTTGATCATTGAGCAGCCCGAGGACAGACCCGTCCGCCGGAGCGTCCCCACCCGGCAAAAAGAATGCAGGCAGTATTCCGGCCGGCGGAAAAAGACCAGCCCCAAGTGGCTCTGGCCGATTCTGATCGTAACCGCGTTTATGGTGGCGCAGTGCGTGCTGACGGAGTTCATTACCGAAAAAGTGAGCAGCATGTCCTCCCTGTGGAGCGGCGACGGGGACACCTGGGAGACGAAAGCGGTGATTCGCCCGGAGGAGTTCCACCACCAGACCGTCCTGTACGATAAGGGCGGCATCCTGGCCGTGGCCGACTGGCGGGACGGAGACACATACACGGAGGAGATTCCCGTCTACGTTCGCAACGGTTCGGACAAGGACGTTATGCTCATGAGCAGCATGGACTGCGTCAACGGCTACATGACGGAGGATCGTCTCTTTTTCATCCTGCTGGAAGCGGGGCGGGAGGAAATGACCTCGATCTGGGTCAACGATACCGACCTTGAAAGCGGAAATATTGAAACGATCGGCGAACTCTCGTTCTGCTTGGAAGTGACGGATGCCAGCGACTACAATCCGCTGGATTCTACGCCCCCCATTACCCTGCGCGCAGACAAGAACAATGTCCGGTCGGTGGAGAGCGGCGGCACGACGGTTCTGGAGGAGGCGGGCATCACCCTTACCTACACGGGCAGCGAGGGTGAGCTTTGCGAGGACGGCGCCTTCCGGTTCCGGGTAGAGAATCATTCCGAGCGGAATATCTGGCTCTACACGATGGAAACCTATGTGAACGGCGAATCCGCTGATCTGTTCCTGTTCGACGAGCTTGCGCCGGACGCCTGGGGCAAGTGCGAAATGTGGCTGTATGACGCGGACGTGGAGCGGGTTCGGGACATCACCTCCCTGGAGCTGGTGCTGGGCGTCCTGGATCATGACACCGATGAGATTTTGCTGGAAAGCAAGCGGGTCAGCATTCCCGTTACAAAATAGTGTTTTCTTCCCCCGGCTGCATCAGCAGCCGGGGGAGCATTCGCTTCCAAAAAATCCACGAAAAAAGCAACGAGCCATTGAAAGAACGGCGGAAATTTGATACTATATAGAAAACATGGGGCGGCCACGCGCCCGCCCCGAAAAACGATCAGGTGAAACCATGAACACCAAAGAAGATTTTATTGCCGTCTTCGACTCCGGCGTGGGCGGCATCAGCGTGCTGCGGCACCTGCGGCGCCTCATGCCCGGGGAGAGGTATCTCTATTTCGGCGACTCCGCCAACGCCCCCTACGGCACCAAAACCAAGGACGAGGTGGAAGCGCTTACCTTCGCCGCGGCGCGGCGGCTGATGACCCGGGGGGTCAAGGCGCTGGTGGTGGCCTGCAACACCGCGACCTCCGCCGCCATTCACGACCTGCGGGAAGCCTATCCGGACACCATCGTCATCGGCATCGAGCCTGCCCTCAAGCTGGCCTATGACCGGTATCACGGCGGCGGCATCGGCGTGATGGCCACGCCCATGACCCTGCGGGAGGAAAAGTTTGAAGCGCTGATGCACCGCTACGACCAAAGCTGCCGGGTCTACAAAATCCCCGCGCCGGGG
>CAKTKF010000322.1 GCA_934569215.1 uncultured Oscillospiraceae bacterium | reverse complement strand
CGCCTACACCATTGAGAACATGGCGAAAGCCCACGTTGCAATTTTTGAAAAAGATGGGGGTTAACCCATGCACATCATTTACGCTGTGACGACCTGTTCCGACCGGGTGTACCGTCAGCTGTTTGCGGACGCCCCCCGGAAGCCCGCCTTTCAGTCTCAGAAATACCACCGCCTGCTCATTGAGGGACTTGCCGCCGGGGCAAAGGTGGACGTGGTGGCAAACCCGCCGGTGAACCGGGAGGTTCTGAAAAAAGCCTTCGTCCGTCTGCCCCGGGAGACCGAGGGCGGCGCGTGCTACCGCTATATTCCAGCCGTCCGGAATCCCGTTGTCAAGGCCGTATTTGTGGGCATGGGAACCTTTTTCCGCACGGCGTGCCTTGGGGGGAAGGATTCTGCGGTGGTGGTGGACTGCCTGAACCGGACAACGGCGCTGGCCGGCCTGCTGGCGGCGAAGCTGCGGGGAAGACGGTGCGTGGGCATTGTGACGGATTTGCCGGATATGCTGGGGGGCAGCGCCTTTTCCAAGAAGCTTTCCAATTTTGTCATCCGTCACTGCACGGACTATGTGCTGCTGACCCAGGCCATGAACGACTATCTGAACCCGAAGGGAAAGCCCCATGTGATTCTGGAGGGACATAGTGACATTGCCATGGAGCGGCAGAAACCCTCGCTGGCGCGAAAGGCCAGTCCCCAGGTGTGTATGTACGCCGGGGGCGTCAGCAAGCAGTACGGCCTGGAAAATCTGGTGAAGGGCTTTCAGAAGGCAAATTTGCCGAATGCCCAGCTGGAAATTTACGGCCCCGGGGATTATGTGCAGGAGCTTTCCCAAATTGCCGCAGAGGATCCCCGGATTTTCTATGGCGGAATGCTGCTGAACGCGGAAATTGTGGAGCGGGAGATGGCGGCAACGCTGCTGGTCAACCCCCGGCCGACAGGCGAGGAATACGTGAAATATTCCTTCCCCTCCAAGACAATGGAATATATGTCCACGGGAACCCCGGTGCTGACCACGGTTTTGCCGGGAATGCCGAAGGAATATCACCCTTATGTGTACCTGCTGGAGGAAGAAACCGCCGACGCCATCGCGGAAAAGCTGGAGCGGATTTTCGTTCAGCCCGCGGATGCCCTATTTGAGAAGGGTATGGCCGCCCGGGAATTTATTCTGAAAGAGAAAAACAACGTAAAACAGGCCCAAAAGATTTTGACAATGCTTGAAAAGGACGAGGTGCAATGAAGCTGCTGTGGCTGTGTAATATGGTACCTGGAAAGGTGAAGGAGGCCGTCAGCGGCGGCTCCACCGGCGGCGGACTGTGGGTCGACAGCGTGTTGGAAGGGCTGCTGGAACGGGAAGACCTGAACATCCGCATTCTCTGCCCCGGCGACGGCGGCGAGGGGAATGTGAATGCGCGCTGCTCCTACGCCTTCTTTTCCGAGGGACTGCCCTATGTGTACCTGACGGAGCTGGAAACGCAGTTCCGGGGAGAGCTGGACACCTTTCAACCGGACGTGATCCACGTCTGGGGGACGGAGTACGGCCACACCCTTGCCATGGTCAACGCTGCGGAGAAGACGGGGCGGCTGGACAGTCTGGTGGTCAGCATTCAGGGGCTTTGCTCGGTTTACGCCGGGCATTACGCCGAGGGCGTGCCGGAGCCGGTTCAGCGGGGCAGCACCTTCCGCGACCTTGTCCGGCGGGACAATATTGTGAAGCAGCGGGAAAAGTTCGTGCTTCGGGGGCTTCTGGAAGAAAAAGCCCTGCAAAAGGCACGCCATGTCATCGGCAGGACAGACTGGGACTTGGCCTGCGTCCGGCGGGTCAACCCTGAAGCAAAGTACCATTTTTGCAACGAAACCTTGCGTCAGCCCTTTTATCAGGGAGCGTGGCACTATGACAGCTGTCGGAAGCAGCGGATTTTTGCTTCCAGCTGCGCTTATCCCGTGAAGGGCTTTCATTATCTGCTGGAAGCCTTCGGTCGGATCGTCAAAACCTACCCGGATGCCACGCTGGCGGTGCCGGGAAAGAGCTTCCTGACGGCGAACAAGCTCCGCAGAACCAATTACCAGAAATATCTGGCGGAGTTGGCGGAGCAGTACGGCGTGGAGGATAAGATCGAATTTCTGGGCAGCCTCAGCGCCGAGGAAATGAAGC
>CAKTKF010000321.1 GCA_934569215.1 uncultured Oscillospiraceae bacterium | reverse complement strand
TGAAGTTCTCCACGTCCTCGGCCTTGATATTGCGGATGCCCGCCACGGGGACGGTCTCCTTCTCCAGGCTCACGCCGAAGGCGATGTTGGAGGACAGGATAACCTTGTGCCAGGTGTCGATGCCGTCCACGTCGGTGGAGGGATTGGCTTCGGCATAGCCCAGCGCCTGCGCCTGCTTCAGCACGTCGTCATAGTTAAGTCCCTGACGGGTCATGTTGTCGAGAATGTAGTTACAGGTGCCGTTCATGATGCCGCCGACCTCCCGGATGCTCTGCACCCGGCGGGCGCGCTCCAGCTCGGAAAGCCAGCCGATGCCGCCGCCCACGGCCGCGGTACAGCGGAAAAGAACGCCCTTTTCCTTCACCAGGGGCAGCAGCTCGTCATAGAAGGTGCATACCAGCGCCTTGTTGGAGGTGACCACGTTCTTCCCGGCCTCCACGGCGGCGCGGACGAAATCGTAGGCAGGGTGCAGCCCGCCCATGGCCTCCACCACGGTGTCGATGCTGTCGTCCTCCACAATATCCCGGATATTGTGGACGGCCTGGGCGTCAGGAAGCTTGATATCCTCCAGGCACAGAACCTTGGTCACCTGCATGTCGTCTCTGTTTTCCGTGATCTCATATACGCCCCGGCCAACCACGCCGAAGCCCAGCAATCCGATCTTCATCAAATCATCCTCCATTTTATAGATGTGTGCGGGGATTTTTGGTCAGTGTGTAAAAACGGATGTGTCCATCCCGAAAACGCTTGCTTTTTGACGAAAAACAGTATATCATATACCTACTCAAATTTCAACCACGCCAAAAAGCCAAGGTTTTCCCGGTATTCCCCAACTTTTTGTGCAATTAGCAGAGAACGAAACTCAGGAGGTTACAATGCTCTATCATTCCACCAGAAGCGAAGCCCATTTTGTGGACAGCGCCGAAGCCGTGCTGGAGGGTCTTGCCCCCGACGGCGGTTTGTATATGCCCGAGAAGATTCCCGCGTTTGACTGGCTGGCCTGCCTGAAAGGCAGCTCTACGGAAATGTCCGCGAAAATTCTCGCCGCCCTGCTGCCGGATATCCCCGACATGGATACGCTGGTTCGCCGCGCCTATCAGGGGAAATTTGAAACCGAAGATCTGACCCCCACCGTCCCCGTAGGCGGCTACTCCGTGCTGGAGCTGTTCCGGGGGCCTACGTCCGCCTTTAAGGACGTGGCGCTTTCCATGCTGCCCCAGCTGCTCACCGCCGCCAAAACCGTCAAGGGGATGGAAAAGGACATCCTGATCCTCACCGCCACCTCCGGCGACACCGGCAAGGCCGCTCTGGAGGGTTTCCGGGACGTGCCGGGTGTGCGCATCTGCGTATTTTATCCCGACGGCGGCGTCTCTCAGGTGCAGCGCGCCCAGATGGTGACCCAGGAGGGCAGCAACGTGGCGGTCTCGGCCGTCCGGGGCAATTTTGACGACGCCCAGACCGGTGTGAAGAACATCTTCGCCGCCTGTCAGGGGCGGGAGCTGCCCTACGCTCTGTCCAGCGCCAACTCCATCAACATCGGCCGTCTGGCGCCCCAGATCATGTACTATTTCCGCTCCTACCGCGACCTGCTGGACGCCGGGAAAATCCGGCTGGGCGACGAAGTCAACTACTCCGTCCCCACCGGCAACTTCGGCGACATTCTGGCGGGGTACCTGGCCAAGCGGCTGGGTCTGCCCGTGGGGAAGCTGATCTGCGCCTCCAACGCCAACAACGTGCTCACCGACTTCATCCGCACCGGCGTTTACGACAAGCGCCGTCCCCTGCTGAAAACCACCTCCCCCTCCATGGACATTCTGGTGTCCTCCAACTTAGAGCGGCTGCTGTATCTGCTGTCCGGGGACACCGCCCTGGTGTCCGGGCTGATGAGCGATCTGAACCAGGAGGGTGTTTACACCGTCCCCGGCGCGCTGCTGGCCACGATTCAGAGGGAATTCTGGGCGGCCTGCTGTGACGACGCCAAAGCCCAGGAGATCATGAGCCGGGTCTACCGGGACTGGGGCTACCTCTGTGACCCCCACACCGCCTCCGGCTGGGCAGCGGCGGAGGAGTATACCTCCCAGACCGGCGACAATCGTCCCATGGTGGTGCTGTCCACCGCGTCCCCCTACAAATTCCCCGCAGCGGTTCTCACCGCCGTGGGCGGCG
>CAKTKF010000320.1 GCA_934569215.1 uncultured Oscillospiraceae bacterium | reverse complement strand
CGGCGAGAAATGTATGGACTTACGTTTTTTTGCGGCTACGCCGCCGGCTGCTGAAACAGCAGCCGGATAAAACGGTTAAAAACCGTTTTATTAAATAGTATCAACGAATCGTCAGCTTGTGGCAGTGACCCTCGCCCAGAACGCGCTCGACGCAGGTTTTGAAGCGATCGAACCTGTCGTTGGGGACAAAGGCGACCGCCGTTCCGGCGAAGCCGCCGCCGTGGATGCGGACGGCGCCCTCTCCCTCCAGCAGCTGCTGGCACAGAGCAATGGTGAAGGCCATGTCCTGCTTCTGGATATAGCCCGCCGGGGTCACGTTTTGCAGCAGCGTCCAGGACGCCATGCCGGAGGCGTTGACCAGGCGGAGGAATGCGTCAAAATCCCCCTCCTTCAACGCCTGCACCTGGGATTTTACCCGCCGGTTCTCGTTGAAGAAGTGGATGGCTCTGAGAACCGCCCGGTCGCCGGTGACCTTGCGGACTTCGGCGATGTGCCGGTAGAACACCGCCTCGTCCACATCGTGGAGAACTTCCTTGCCGAAGAACGCCGCTACCGCCTTCATCTCCACGGGCATAGCTGCGTACTCGTCCGTCAGGTCGGCGTGGTCTGCGCCGGAGTCGATGGTGCAGAGGGTATAGCCGCTGTGGTCAAAATCGTAGTCCACCTTTTCCACAACGGGGTTTTTCGGGTCGGCAAAATCGATGTACACCAGGCCGCCCACGCTGGACGCCATCTGATCCATCAGACCGGAGGGCTTGCCGTAGTAGACATTCTCGGCGTACTGGCCGATCTGGGCAATTTCAATGGCGGAAACCTTGCCGTCCGCAAACAGGCCGTTGAGAATACGGCCGATCAGCACCTCGAAGGCCGCGGAGCTGGACAGGCCGGAGCCGGGCAGAACGGTGGACCTGACCTTGGCCTCAAAGCCGCCCAGCTTATAGCCCCGCCGGGCAAACGCCGCCGCCACGCCCCGGATGAGTGCCGCCGTGGTGTTCTTCTCGGACTCTCTGGCCTCCAGGTCGTTCAGGTCGATCTCCACGGGCTTGTAGCCCTCGGAATCCACCCGGATGATGTTCGTGCCGGTCAGGGTGACCTCCGCAGTGGTCTCCATGTCAACTGCCGCCGCCAGCACGCAGCCGTGCTGATGGTCGGTGTGGTTGCCGCCGATCTCCGTGCGGCCGGGGGCGGAAAAATGATAGGTGTCAGCCATTTTGAACCTCCGTCAAAAATCGTTTCAGGGCAGCTCTGCCCGCTTCAGTACACTTGTAAACGCCCGCGCACTCCAGAACCTGGGCAAACACCTGGCCGATCTCATACCGGATGATCTCCTCAGCGTTTTCGGCGCCAAATTCCGGATGCCGCGCCATAAATGCATCCGCCCAATCGGCGTGCTTGGAAAGTTCCTCGTTCTCCCGCAGGTCTTCTCCCTTCAGTAGGGCTTCCCGCAGGTCGGCCATTTCCTTTTTCAGTCTGCCGGGGAGCACGGCCAGACCCATGACCTCGATCAGGCCGATGTTCTCTTTTTTTATGTGGTGGAGTTCCTCGTGGGGGTGGTACAGTCCCATGGGGTGCTCCGGCGTTGTCAGATTGTTCCGCAGAACCAGATCCAGCTCATACCGTCCCTCCCGCATACGGGCGATGGGGGTGATGGTGTTGTGGGGTTCGCCGTCGGTTTCCGCAAAAATCGTCGCCGCCGGGTCGCTGTAGGTGCGCCACTTGGCGAGGATTTTGCCCGCCAGGTCGCAGAGGTGGTCTTTATTCTGAGAATTCAGGCGAAGCACCGTCATCGGGTATCTCACCACACAGCAGTCCACGTCCTCAAAGCCGGGAACCTCGAAGCCAAACTCCTTTTCCGCCTTTTCCATGGGAAAGGTGTGGTGGCCGCCCTGGAAATGCTCGTGGGACAGGATGCTGCCGCCCACGATGGGCAGGTCGGCATTCGACCCCAGAAAATAGTGGGGGAACTGCTCCACGAAGGAAAACAGCTTATCAAACACTCCCCGGTCAATGACCATGGGCGTGTGCCGGGAGTTCATGACGATGCAGTGCTCATTATAATAAACGTAGGGCGAATACTGGAAGCCCCAGAGCTGGCCGTTCACCATCACCGGCATGACCCGCAGATTCTGCCGCGCCGGGTGGGAAATGGTTCCCGCATAGCCCACGTTTTCGGGGCAGAGCAG
>CAKTKF010000319.1 GCA_934569215.1 uncultured Oscillospiraceae bacterium | reverse complement strand
AAATACACCTTGACGACTGTGGAGCCGTCACCCTTGATTTCAACATTTTTGTCGGTCTTGCCGTCGAAATAAGTAAAATGCTTTGTATCCTTGCCGGAGAAGCTCTCGTCTTTGTAAGCAGAACCGCTTACCCGGTCGCCCGTTGTGCCTTGATACACCTTGCTGTCCATAAAGGTGTAGCCGTTATCATCGGCATTTTCGTAGTAGAAAGCGACGGTGAAGGCGGTGTCTCCGCATTTGTTCCACTTTGCCGTATAGCTGGTGTTCCGTGCGGGCATGGCTGTGGGGAGCGCATTATCCCAACCGCCGAATGTGTAACCGGGCTTTTCCAGCGCAGACTCATCCACGCTGATGGGCGCGCCGTAGCGGGCGTAGATGGGCTCTACGCCGTAGCCGCCGTCCAGATTGAAGTTCATCAGATAGTAGTAGCGGTCATAGTAAATTTCAACCACCGTGCTGCCGTCTGCCGCGATTTTGGTCGTGGTATCGTAGAGCAGGGAGTAGAAGCCGGTATCGTCCGTCTTTGCAAGTCCTTCACCGACCGCAGACCCGGTAAAGCCCTTCTTCGTCTCGGTGTCTGCCAGCGTGTATTCATCGTTGGAGACGTTCTGCCGGTAGTGCTTGACCGTAAAGTCCACCTCTGCGGCATGATATGTAACGGTGTAGGTCTTGGCCTCGGAGGTGTTCACGTGAACCACCGCTTCGCTGGGTGTATAGCCCACCACCACGGGGCTCTGGATGTCCTGCGTGTAGGTGCTGCCGGTGGCAACCTGGGCGCTCCACGAGGGAGCGGCCTGCGTACCGTCCGCAAACTGATAGCTGATGAGAATGGTATAGGTCGTAGGCGGCTCCTCTGCCGGAGGATCGTTTACCGGAGCCGGGTTATTTGCCGGGACGGGATCGCTCACGGGGGCAGGATTCCCCAAAGGGTCAGAATCGTCGTTGCTCTCCGGAGCCGGTTCCGTGTCTGCATCGGATTCGCTGTCAACAGCGGGCACACTTTTCACAACCGGCGCACTGTATGCAGCAGCTGTATCTGCCGGAGTGATGACCGGCTCACCGATAGGCTGTGCCTCAGAGATAACCGTTCCAGGGGCGGGCGCTGCTGCGGCAGCCCTGCGCATGGCCGTATCCTGCGAAATCTGAACCGTCACGGTATTGCTGTAGGAAACATTGCCCACGTCGTTGGTCAGCTTGCAGCGGATCTCGGCAGCGTCGCCATTGAGGAGGTTGGCAACAAGGCCATAGCTGAGCTCCAGCGTGTTGCCACTTGTGCCGACGATATTCGCCCAAACGTCGCCGCTGACATGAATCTGCCATTGATAGCTGCCGGAGCCGGTCTCGGCAACCGCCGTCAGCGCCATTTTATCGGTTCTCTTTAACAGAACCGATTCCGCGGCTGCACCGTTGCTGCCGTAAATCCGGAGTCCATTTCCGTTTTCAAACGCCGTGGTCAGTGCTGCGGGAACCAGACTGACCACCATCACGCAGCAGAGGAACAGCGCCAGAATTTTCTTCTTCATAAGCCTTTATCCTCCTTCTTACGGTTTCGGCCAGCCCTGGGCGTCCAGGACGGCTGCGCCGTTGTTGGCTGTCTGCACGGCCTGGGCGAAAACGTCCACTGTCGCCGTGGCGTTCTGATATTCGTTCCCCATGGCGGTGCCAAAGGTCACGGCGGTGAAAATGGGCGCGGTAAGCTCACCGGGTTTCAGGGCTTTGGTATAATAGTAGTAGCCGTCCCGTTCCGTCCAGTCGGTGGTGTTGAGCGTCAGCTCTACGAGACCGATGTCGGGCGTACCCTCACCCTGGAGCCTGATATTCTTTTCCACCTTTACCCGCACCCATGCCTCGGACGCACCGGTATTCCTGATCTCCGCAATTTTCGTAACGGTCATACCGGGCATGATGCCGGTCAAGTCTTCAAAGGGCGTCTGCCTGTCCTCGTCCGCCCATTCCTGCACTGCGATCTCCACGCCGCCGGTGGTGATGACGTTGTGCGCCGTCCCCTCCGAGGTGAAGTACGCAAGGGTTCCGGCGGCAAGCGTGGCGATGCAGATAACCAGCACGGACAGAATCAAAAGTTTTCGCTTCATAGTTCTTGCTCCTCTCAAGCTGATACTAGTTTTCAATAAAACGGTTAAAAACCGTTTTATTCGGCTGCTGTTTCAGCAGCCAGCGGCGTAGCCG
>CAKTKF010000318.1 GCA_934569215.1 uncultured Oscillospiraceae bacterium | reverse complement strand
GCAGGTACGTTTCCATGGATGCAATCATTTCCACCACAGCCTTTCCTTAGTGATGGGAAAATCCTATCACGGCTGAAAAAATTATGCTGTCGGATTCGCAATGGTGAGAAAGTTTCTTGCATCGGAGGCGGGATGGGTGTATAATGCAGGAAGTCGATCATCTTTTTTCGGGAGATAGCCATGGGAAGAGAATTTGAACGGAAATACCGGGCGGATTCCGGGATTATTGCCGCCATCCGGGCGTCCTTCGGGGACTTTTCCGAAATCCGGATGGAAACGGTCTATTATGACACGCTGGACGCCGCCCTGAGCCGCCGGCGCTGGATGCTGCGGCGGCGGTACGAAAACGGGATTTCCGTCTGCACCCTGAAAACGCCCCTCCCCGACGGCAGCCGGGGGGAATGGGAGACCCCATGCGACGATATCAGGTTGGCAATAAAAGAGTTATGCAAACTTGGCGCACCGGAAGACCTGCTGACCCTGACGGAAAGCGGCCTGACGGAAGCCTGCACCGCCCGATTCACCCGGCTGGCAAAGCGGCTCACGCTGGAACGCTGCACCGTAGAGCTGGCGCTGGATGAGGGCGCGCTGATGGGCGGCGGGAGGACGCTTCCCTTTGCCGAAATAGAGGTGGAGCTGAAATCCGGCGAGGAAGCCGCCGCGACCGCCTTTGCCGAGTCGCTGGCGCGGAAATTCGGCCTGACCCCGGAACCCAAAAGCAAGGCGCAGCGCGCCATGGAGCTGCTGCATTAAGTACCCAAAAGGACATACAGGAGAGAGAATTATGCCCAAATTTGAGACGCTGTTTTCCAAATACGACCGTCTGGTGCTGTTCGACACCGAGACCACCGGTCTGCTTTTCAGCCGGGACGAGATCATCGAGTTTGCCGCCGCAGTGCTGGAGAAGGTGGACGGAACGCCCCGGGTGGTGCAGGAATATGACCAGCTGGTCGCCCTGTCCCCCGGCGGGTTCGTGCCGCCGAAAATTCAGGAGCTGACCGGCATTTCCACCCAGGATCTGCGGGAACGGGGACTGCCCAAGACCAGAGTCTGCCGGGACATTGCCGAAATGATTCAGGGCAACACCCTGCTGCTGGCCTACAACGCCCATTTTGACCTGAGCTTCCTGTTTTACATGCTTCTGCGGGACGGCGACCCGGCCGTGCTCAAGGGCAAGGACAAGTTGGATCTGCTCACGGTCTACCGCGACCGTCACAGCTACCCCCACCGGCTGTGCAGCGCCATTGAGGTCTACGGCCTTTCCGGCAAGGTGGTCAATTCCCACCGGGCGGTGGACGACGTGCTTGCCACCGTGGCGGTGATGGAGGAAATGGAGAAGGAAAAGGACGATTTGGAACGTTATGTAAACCTTTTCGGCTACAACCCCAAATACGGCATTGAGGGCAAGCCCATCAGCTCCATTACTTACAAGCCCCAGCCCTATAACCCGGTGAAGCCGCTGTACGAGGCGTAAGCTCGGGAAAGAGTGAAAAATCGGAGGCTGCGGAGGAAAAATGATCAGAATTGAGGAAATACCGGTCTCCAGAATTGATGATTTCTGGAACATTCAGTTTCGGTATCTGGTGGACGACGGCATGATCACGACGGAGGAAGAAAAGGCGTATTTTCAGAGTCCGGAATACCGGGATGTGCTGAAAGGGCATATGCTGCGCACACCGGATACGCTGCACATGATTTATTTCGTCCGTGACGGAGTGCGAATCGGCGCGTCGCAATACTGTACGTTCCAGAGCGAAGACGGAAAGTGCTTTATCCTGGATTTCTGGGTCTTTCCGGAGTACCGCGGCAATGGAACGGGGCATGAGTGCTTTCAGACCCTCCTGGAATACACAAAACGGGATGGCGCACTGTATTATGCCCTGAACTACGCAAAGGAGGACTCGCGCAGATTCTGGCTGTCGCTTGGATTTATGGACAACGGCGTGGACGAATATGGTTCTCCGCTGATGATAAGGAAAGACAGATAACGTCACATTTTTCAGGAATGCGCCGCCGAAATCGCAAAAAACAACCACAGGAGGTAAGAACATGCTGAATCCATCCGCCTATGCTCTGGGAGCCAACCGCTCCTGCATCCGGGACTTGTTTGAATACGGCTGCCGGCGCGCCGCCGTTGTTGGCCGGGAGAACGTCTACGACTATTCCCTGGGCAACCCCTCCATCCCCTCGCCGAAGGAGGTGGAC
>CAKTKF010000317.1 GCA_934569215.1 uncultured Oscillospiraceae bacterium | reverse complement strand
CTGGAGACCATCCGCATCTGCGGCGGCCTGCTGAAGCCCTTTATGCCCGACACCGCGGCGGAGATCGCCCGCCGTCTGGGCGATGCCCGGACGGACTGGGACAGCCTGACGGGCTTCGGCGTTCTGCCCGCCGACGTCGCTACCGTAGCCGGCCCCGCCCTGTTCCCCAGAATCGACGTGGAGAAGGAGCTGGCCGCGCTGGAGGAGCTGAACAAGCCCCCCGTCCCGGCACTTCAGATCGAGCCTTACAGCGAGGAAAAGGTGGATTTCGACACCTTCTGCAAGTCCGACCTGCGGGCGGTGAAGGTCAAGGACTGCCAGCCGGTGAAGAAGAGCGACAAGCTGCTGTGCTTCACCCTGGACGACGGCACCGGCACCGACCGTCAGATCCTCTCCGGCATTGCGAAATACTATAAGCCCGAGGAGTTGGTGGGCAAGACCCTGGTCGCCATCACCAACCTGCCCCCCCGGAAGATGATGGGCAAGGAGAGTAACGGAATGCTCCTGTCCGCCATCCACACGGAGAAGGGCGAAGAAAAGCTGAATCTGGTAATGGTCAGCGACGCCATCCCCGCCGGCGCGAAGCTGTGCTGATTTCTTGAGCTGAATATGTAAACGGCGTGACCGCAAGGTCACGCCGTTTAGACTGTGTGGACAGCTGCTATATTTGCTTGATGCAGAGCTGAATGACGGAAATAATGTGGTCGATGCTGTCCTTGCAGTCGTCTTGCAGCCATTCGCTGATGATCGCCATCAGGCCGCTGATGTAGAACAGCATCACATATTTCTGATCGTCCGGCGGTACCTGAAAGCGATTCAGGATCGGCGTCAAGACATGGCGATTCAAGCCCGCATAGGCATCGTTCATCCGAAGTGCCGCGGCCTGTTCCAGGGTAGTCCTGAAAATGCGGCGGTGTTCCTTGACATAGGTCAGGTACGGCGTCAGATATTCAGGTGTGATCAGGTACAATTCTGCGAGGGGACGGCTTTGAAGTTTCCCAAGAAATTCAGGCGTATCGTAGGGCATGAACTCTACAAACTGGTCGATGATATACTGCCCGCTTTCCGCCAGCAGGTCAGAGACCGTTTCATAATGCAGATAAAAAGTGGAGCGGTTGACCCCCGCCTTCTCGCAGATCTCCTTCACCGTAATGTAGGCAAAATCCTTCTTCTCAATCAATTCCAGAAAAGCCTCGTCCATCCGGGCGGCGGTGGCAAAATATTTACTTTCTGATCGGTTCACCGGATTTCACCTCATTTTCACGGCTTATTTCTCGCTGATTTCCTTGGCAAGCTCCATAATTTCAAAGGCGTATTTTTTCTTACCGTTTGCAAGGATGCGCTTGTAAATCGGATAGTTGATGCTCATGCCGACCATTCCCAGCACGCCGACGATGATGCCCAGTACAAAGGAGCCGGTCGTTCCGCTTCCGATCTGTCCCATGGCAAGGCACATCCCGACGCCGAAAACGAGGGCGGAAAGAATGCCGACACTGTAGGTAAAAACGGTAGCCGGGAGCTTTGCTTTGGCGTCCAGCTTGTGCAGGGCGACGACCTTGGAGGTGTCCTTGGGGGCGTATTCGTTTGCGATTTGTTCTGCGTAGATTTTGTCTGTGTTCATGATTTGTTTCCTCCTTCATTGGATGACTTTATGATATCATCGAAGAAGAACAAGCGGAACAACACGGATATCATTATGTGTCGAGTTCAGGCATCCCTCACTCCGCCGTCTCCCGGAAGGGCAGATATTCCATAAACTTCTGAACCGCCGGGGTCAGATGAGCCCGGTTTTTCATGGTAAGCCCAAGCTTACCCATGCTGTACCATGCGTTCCCCCGCTCCTGGGTCGTGACCATTCTGCTGGTCAACAGCGGATTTTTGCGGAAAGGGACATAAAACTGCCGCATAGTCCCACATACCATCAGGCTGTGCTGCCGGACAGAACCTGGAAAACGTTCCTTTTCCAAAGAAAACGCGGGGAAAGGCGATTGCCTTTCCCCGCATGGCTCAAAAACTCAGTTCGCAGCGGAAACGGAAGTGATGTGGGGGTTGACGCCCTCGTACCAGTAGAGGAACCCTTCGGCGTTGATCACGTCGCCGATTTGCAGTGCCTCAACAGCCTGATACACCTCGGTGTCCTGGCCGCACAGGTAGGACTCTACGCAGAAGGTGTAGGTCTGGTCGTTCACGGTGACGTTGAAGTACAGGTCGTTGCCCTTCTCGCCGGAGCCGTCCCA
>CAKTKF010000316.1 GCA_934569215.1 uncultured Oscillospiraceae bacterium | reverse complement strand
TTTCATTCATCCGCCCAAGTGTTGCCATGATAATGGGTACCCGATTGCCACTTAGTCCGTACTGCAATCCCCTGCCTGCCCTTTTACGACAGCCTAGGTGTTTTCCACGACGGAGGAAACCATAGTCTTAGCCTCTTTTGCAGAAATGGTTTCCAGAAGCGATGACAGCAGCCGCTATGGCCATAGCGACCGGCCGTCTGGTCTTCTTTTCCCGCATTTCCACGCAAGGCAGGCTACGCTGCACGCAGCACACGATTCTGTGCACCGCCTTGCAGGTTCATACCTGATTCGTACGCGATCGGAGCCGCCAAACGGGCTTCAACCGTCGTCGCACAAGCTTCAAGTCTCCACGGAAACCGGGTCGTATGCGTCATGCCGTTGCGCGCGCCCGGAATCCTTAACCCCCAGCATCCACCCGAAACTGGGCGTAACAAGCAAACACCAGGGACTTCATCGATGTGCCCTTCAAAGGATTTTTAGGCCCTTCCTGGAAGATGGCTACCCCGACTAGGATACTGCACCGTTTATCTTGTATATTAGCATACTTTCCGTGAATATACAAGTATTTTTTCAATAATTGTATATTCTTTTCTGTTTATTCACAAACGCGGGGGTTCCCCTTTGCAAAACCAGTCCTCCACGATATCCTTGTGGGTGATTGCGATTTGGATGTCCCCGATTTCCTCCCGGCTGAAAAAGCGAAGGGCCTTGGATTCTCTGCTGATGTGCATTTCCGGCTCCTCCGCCAGCTCCAGCGCGTACACCACGATCACCATGCGCCAGATGCTGCCGTCCCGGAAGGCGGCGATCCGGCCGGGGTTGTCGTACACCGCCAGCTTCCGGAACCGTTCCGGGGCGATGCGCAGTCCCAGCTCCTCATAGACTTCCCGGGCGATTGCCTGCCGGCCGGTCTCCCATTTCTTGCAGCCGCCGCCAACCAGGCCCCAGACGTCGGAATCGCTGCGCTTTTCCAGCAGCAGACGGTTCTTGCAGGTGATGATGGCGTTTGCCCCCAGACGGGCGGGCATGGTGGTTTTCGGCGCGTCCTTGGGGTCGCCGTTGTAAAAGGTCACGATTGCCATAGTGCTTCCTCCCGAGAATCTTCTTCCCTATCATACAACAATTCCCCGGTGATTTCCACCCCGAAAAATCAGTACACCCTGTCCATCAAACACCAGCAGTGGGCGCGGATGGCGTATTTCAGGGCAAACTGCCATTGCCGCCCGTCCGCCGACCCACGGCACAGAAATATTCTCGCTTCCACGCCTACATAGGGAATTTCCTTCACGCTGATGATTTCGTCAATATTCACCCGGATAAGCCCCTGTTCCTCGTCCTCCACCCGCAGCCGCAGCGGGCGGATATCCCCGTTGGCGCTGCATACCGAAATGACATCCACCGGACACGTTTTCCGCACCATCGCGCCCACCTCCTTTTGTTTTCATTATTATAGCACATTTGTTCGATATATGCAAGAGGAATTTTCTGGTTGCGCCGCCGCCCGGCGTCTGGTATAATGGGAAAAGAAAAAATATCGGGAGAATCGCTATGCTGAAATACCCCTGTCTTGTCCTCGACCATGATGATACCGTCGTCCAGAGCGAGGCCACCGTCAATTATCCTTTCTTCTGCTACATTCTGAATCAATTCCGCCCGGGGACGAAAATCACCCTCCACGAGTACGCCGAGGGCTGCTTCCGTCTGGGCTTTGCCGACATGTGCCGGAAGTGGTACCACTTCACCGAGCGGGAGATCGTGGACGAATACCACGGCTGGCAAGAATACATCGTCGATCACATCCCCGCCCCCTTCCCCGGCATCGGAGACATCATCCGCCGCCAGAAGGAAGCCGGGGGCAAAATCTGCGTCGTTTCCCATTCCTGCATCCAGAACATCACCCGGGACTATGAGACCCACTTTGGCATCCTCCCCGACGACATTTACGGCTGGGACTTACCGGAGGAACTGCGCAAGCCCAGCCCCTGGCCGCTGGAGCAGATCATGGCAAAATACGGCTATACCCAGTCCCAGCTGCTGGTGGTGGACGATGTGAAGCTCGCTTGGAAAATGGCGCGAAGCGCCGGTGTCCCCATCGCCTTTGCCGGTTGGGGTCGGACAGATTGCCCGGAGATCACGGAGGAAATGACCCGGCTGTGCGACCTTTCCTTCGCGTCTACCAAAGCTTTGGAGCAGTTTCTGTTTGACGGGGTGTAGCGGCAATCTTCCGGATTGCGTCTGCTGTAAGGG
>CAKTKF010000315.1 GCA_934569215.1 uncultured Oscillospiraceae bacterium | reverse complement strand
TCCCTATATCCCACAGGAAGTGAGAGATTTTACTATGAACATTGAATTTGACGCATATAAGCAGAAGCTGAACGACTGCCGTCCTGCGCTGGAGGGGCTGGCGGATTCTCTGAATCTGGAGGGTATGCGCAACGAGCTGGAGCGGCTTCACGCCATGCAGGAGGCTCCCGGCTTCTGGGACGACCCGGATAAAAGCCAGAAGATTGTTGTCAAAACCCGTCAGATCGAGAGCAAGATTGAGCGTTACGAGAAAATGCTGTCGGACTGGGACGACCTGATGACCATCTGCGAAATGGCAGAGGAAGAGGACGACGACTCCATGCTGGAGGAGCTGAAAGCCGGCTTTGCCGCGCTGACGGAGGCCATGGAGTCCTGCCGCCTGGAAACCCTGCTCACCGGCCATTATGACAAGAACAACGCCATGATGAGCTTCCAGGCCGGTGCCGGCGGCACCGAAGCCCAGGACTGGTGCCAGATGCTCTACCGGATGTATACCCGCTGGGCAGAGCGCCACGGCTTCACCTATAAGATCATGGACTATCAGGAGGGCGATGAGGCCGGACTGAAATCCGCTTCCATTATGATCGAGGGCGAGAACGCCTATGGCTTCCTGAAGGGGGAGAACGGCGTCCACCGTCTGGTGCGCGTCTCGCCCTTTGACGCCAACGCCCGCCGTCAGACCTCCTTTGCCGCCGTGGAAGTCATTCCGGACATCGAAAACGACAGCCAGGACGTGGAGATTCGTCCCGAGGACTATGAAATGCAGGTCTACCGTTCCTCCGGCGCCGGCGGCCAGCACATCAACAAGACCTCCTCCGCAGTCCGTCTGATTCACAAGGCCACCGGCATTGTGGTTTCCTGCCAGACGGAGCGGAGCCAGTTCCAGAACAAGGAGACCTGCCTTCGGATGCTGCGCAGCAAGCTGGTGGAGATCAAGGAGCGGGAGCATCTGGACAAGATTTCCGACATCAAGGGCGTCCAGCAGAAGATCGAGTGGGGCAGCCAGATCCGCAACTACGTGTTCATGCCCTATACGCTGGTCAAGGACACCCGCACCGGCTGCGAGACCTCCAACGTAAATGCGGTCATGGACGGCGCGCTGGATCCCTTCATCGAAAGCTATCTGAACTGTCTTGCCACCGGCAGCTGGGTGCAGAAATAAGGACACGTGAACTTTTTTGAGTTTTTCGGGTTTTCCACTTGATATTTGGAAAAACATATGCTATACTATTCGGGCTATCGTGAGGTTCGTGTAATATTAACGAGCCATTTACCATTCGCTGTCCGCGAATCTGGCGGAGGGAGGTTTTTGTAATGGGTGTTTTGGAGACGATTCTGATTGTTTTGGAGGCTCTGTGCAGCGTTGCGCTGATCGTGGTCGTGTTGATGCAGTCCGGCAAGGAGGCCGGTCTGTCCGCTGCGATTTCCGGCGCTTCCGAATCTTATCTGAGTAAGAATAGGAAGGGCGGCCTGGATCATACGCTGGCCGTGTCCACCAAGTGGATCGCCATTGTCTGGGTTCTGCTGACCCTGGTGCTGAGCTTCATGTAATGCGAAATGATGAAAGGCCACGGATGCTTCCGTGGCCTTTTTTCGTAGAAAGGACGGACGGTTATGAAACCATTTGTTGCGGACGTACATATGCACTCGCTTCTCAGCGGCCACGCCTTTGGCACCATCCGGGAGCTGGCGGCGGAGGCGTCCCGGCGGGGGCTGAGCCTGATCGGCGTTACGGAACACGCTCCCGGCATTCCCGGAACGGTCGATCCGATTTACTTCCGGAACCTCTGCGACGCACCCAGGGAGCTGTACGGCGTGGAGATGCTTTACGGCAGTGAGGTCAACGTCCTGGACAGGGGAGAACTATCGCTGGATCAGCGGCACCTGAACTGCCTGGACTACGCCATCGCCGGGATCCATGGGACGTGCTATGAGGACGCTGGGGCTGTGAAAAATACGGACAACGTGATCCGCTGCATGGAAAATCCCAAGGTGAAGATCATTTCCCACCCGGATTCCGACCTGTACGCAATGGACTATCCGGCGCTGGTGGAGGGCGCGAAGGAATTTGGCGTTGCGTTGGAGCTGAACAACAGCTCCCTGAGAAAGCCCAAATCCCGGCCGAACTGCGTGGAAAATTACCGGAAGATGATCCCGCTGTGCATGGAACGGGGTGTTTTCGTCGTGGTGGATACGGACGCCCACGACCCCAGCGCGGTGGGCAACTTTGATCTGGCGCGGAAGCTGCTGG
>CAKTKF010000314.1 GCA_934569215.1 uncultured Oscillospiraceae bacterium | reverse complement strand
ACGACGCAGGCGTCAGCGGTACCGGCGGAAACCTCCATGACGGCCTTGGTCTGATCCTGCACCGCCACGTAATCGGTGATGCCCAGACCCTTGACGGCGTCCTCACCGGCGGAGCCGCTCTCCACGGCGAAGGTCAGGTCTTTCAGGCTGTCGGTATCGGCGTAGTTGCCGACGGCATCGGCCTTCATGACGACCACCTGGGCGTTGATCACGTAGGGCTTGGAGCAGTTGGTGTTCAGGGTCACCTCGTCGGTGATGGTCATGCCGTTCCAGATGGCGTCGATGTTCTTGGAATCCAGCTCGAAGAATTTCTGACCCCAGTCGGCGATGACGAAGAACTCGCAGTCCACGCCCAGCTCCTTGGCGAACATCCGGGCAAACTCAGCGTCGAAGCCGGTCCACTCGCCGTTTTCGTCCTTGTAGTCCATGGGCTCGTAGTCGGTGATGCCGACGATGAGCTTTCCGTTCTTCTTGACGTACTCCGTGTCGGATTTCGCGGATTTGCTGCCGCAGCCGGTCAGAAGCGCCAGCATCATGATCGTGGTCAAAATCCATGCAATGCTTTTTTTCATTTTCTTTTCTTCCTTTCTCAATTGGCATCTGGTCGATGTCTGATGGCTGCATTATACTTCATCACGCTAAAGTTGTAAAGTGTTATTTTGCGTTTTTTCATACTTTTGGCGAATTGAACAGTCCTCGCCGTGCTTTTCCCTGTTCTCATTGGCGAAGCATAACAAAATCCGCCTTGGTTTTTTGCCCAAGGCGGATTTTGTAACCACAATATTTCGTTTATTTTCCCTCCGGGAGCGTCTTTGCATCCCCCGGCTGTATCCGGGTTCGCTTCGCCGCTTCCATCAGATTCTGAAATTCGGAGGCGAGAAGCTGCCGGGTCTCCGGGTCGTTGCCCAGCGTCTTGATATAGGTGCGGATGTTCCGGGGATGGAAAATGTCCAGCGCCTTGTCAATGCCGCCTGTCCCCAGCAGGCCGAACAGAGCGTCCACCAGACGGTTGCGCTCCTGGGCGTCCATATCGGCGATCCAGGCCTTGATGGTCTGGTTCACGAACTGAGAATCCGCCGTGATGGACTGCATCGGCACAAAGTTCGGCCCCATGACCTCCCAGGAATAGGGGTCGTGCTGTAGGACGCTGACCTGATTGCTCTTGATAATGGTGTAGGGTTCCTCATGCTCCAGCAGCATTCCGATCACCGAGGACTGGGGTACGTAGGTCTTGATTCGCGGCACCATGGCGAGGTATCCGGGGTCGCCCATGAGATAGTTGGTAAAGCCGGGGCCGTCGTTGTTATAGACCTCCAGAATCCGCTGCTGAATGTCCGGCATGCTTCTCGCGGCGGCAAACACCGCCAGATTTCCGCCCTTGGAGTGGCCGCCCAAACGCAGCGGCATCACATACTCCGCCGCCACCTCCCGGACATAGTCCTGCGCCAGCAGCTGGGCGGGGACGGCCTCCTGGAAGGCCATGTTGAAATCTTCCTTCCAGCCCACCAGCGACCGGTCTGTTCCCCGGAAGGCAACAAAGCCCGTGCCGTCGGGAAGCAGGAATGTCATGGCCGCAAACTGCGTCTCCTCCTCCGGGGCGAACTCATCCCGGTACAGCACCATTTTGCAACCGCCGAACCGGGTAGTCTCGGCAGCAGCACGGAGCATCATTGCATCGTTTTTCGCCCGGACGCGGCTTTCATAGTCGTCCAGGGACAGGAAATCCGCCGCGGCATCCCGCAGGGCGATCGGCTCATGGGGCGTCTCCGCCGCCTGACCCACAAAGGGGATATACGAAAGGGCGCAGAAAATCAGCCCGTCCACCGGGTTTAGTGGGTCTTGGGAGAAGGACAGGTCGCCGCGCCATTTCAGATAATCAAAAACGCTTGCCATTCATCTCACCTCTTGCAATGATTCTATCAGAAAGATATGAACTTTTCTACTATAAATTGGCATTTTTTCGTAGCCCCGGCGCACATTCTCCGGAAGCTGCATAAAACTGCACCTTATGGAAAAACTTCCATGGGGTGGTATTCGCTATGAAAAACAAAGACTGGCTGGGCATGGCGCTTTCCGGTCTGGCCGCAGGCGCCGTGGCCGGATTGTTCGGCGCGGGCGGGGGCATGGTGCTGGTTCCCCTGCTGACCCTTCTGACGCCGCTGGAGGAAACCGAGGTGTTCCCCTCCTCCATCACCATCATTCTGCCCATCTGTCTGGTGACATTAGCCGTTTCCGCCGCCGTGGGGACAGTCC
>CAKTKF010000313.1 GCA_934569215.1 uncultured Oscillospiraceae bacterium | reverse complement strand
CCTGAAGGTGCCGGAGGAGGAGACCGACGAGGTCTGCGAGCTGTGCGGACGGAAAATGGTGGTAAAAACCGGCCGGTTCGGCAAATTCCTGGCCTGCCCGGGCTATCCGGAGTGCAAAAACACCAAGCCTCTGGTGGAGCGGATGCCCGGCCGCTGCCCCAAGTGCGGCAGCGGCTTGCTTAAACGCAAGTCCAAAAAGGGCTACGCCTACTATGCCTGCGAGCGGGGCGCGGAATGCGGCTTTATGACCTGGGACGTTCCCACCGCCGAGGACTGCCCGGAGTGCGGCCAGACCCTGTTCAAAAAATCCGGCAAGGGGCGCATGAAGCCCTTCTGCATCAACGAAAAATGCCCCCGTTTCCTCCCGGAGGATCAGCGGGGCTACTATAAAAAGAAGACCGCCGAGGACGGGGAGACTGCCCCGGGGGAAAAGCCCGCCGAGAAGAAGACGGCGGCAAAGAGAACGACGGCAAAAGCTCCGGCAAAGAAGACGGCGGCGAAAAAGACTGCGGTGAAGAAGACCGCCGCCAAGACCACGGCGAAGAAGACGACGAAAACATCCTCTAAGAAGGAGAGCAAGGCATGAAGGTAAAAGTCATCGGCGCGGGGCTGGCCGGAAGCGAAGCGGCCTGGCAGCTGGCAAATCGGGGCATCGAGGTAGAGCTTTCCGAAATGAAGCCCCAAAAGATGACCCCCGCCCACCACAGCGCGGATTTTGCCGAGCTTGTCTGCTCCAATTCCCTGCGGGGCGACCGGCTGGAAAACGCCGTGGGGCTTCTGAAAGAGGAGCTGCGCCGCTGCGGCAGCCTGATTCTTGCCTGCGCCGATGCCACGAGAGTGGAGGCAGGCGGCTGCCTGGCAGTTGACCGGGGCGGCTTTTCCCGGATGGTCACGGAGAAAATCCGGAATCACCCCAATATCACGGTGATTTCCGAAGAAATCACCCAGGTTCCCGAAGGGCCGGTGATCGTGGCCACGGGGCCGCTGACCTCCGACGCGCTTAGCGAGGCCATCGGGCATTACTTCGGGGAGACCGGGTATCTGCACTTTTTTGACGCGGCCGCTCCGCTGGTTTCGGCGGAATCCATCGACATGAATCTTGCCTGGTGGCAGTCCCGGTACGACCGGGGAACGCCCGATTACATCAACTGCGCCATGAATCGGGAGCAGTACGAAGCCTTCATCCGGGAGTTAACAAATGCCGAGGAAGCCCCGGTGCATGGCTTTGAGGACAAAAACGTCTTTGAAGGTTGTATGCCCGTGGAGGTCATGGCACGGCGGGGTGTAGATACCCTGCGCTACGGCCCCATGAAGCCGGTTGGACTGAAAAATCCTGCCACCGGCCACGAGCCTTACGCCGTGGTGCAGCTGCGGCAGGACAACGCGGCCAAGAGCGTGTATAATCTGGTGGGCTTCCAGACCCACCTGAAATTTGGCGAACAGAAGCGGGTATTTTCCATGATTCCCGGGCTTGAAAACGCGGAATTTGTCCGCTACGGCGTGATGCACCAGAATACCTTCTTGCAAAGCCCCAAGCTGCTGGACAAATACTACGCAGACCGTCGCACCCCCCTCGTAGCCTTCGCCGGGCAGATGACCGGCGTGGAGGGGTATGTGGAATCCACGGCCTCCGGGTATCTGGCGGCGGTGGCCATGGCGGCCAAGGTACAGGGACGGGAGTTGCCCGACTTCCCCAAGGAGACCGCCATCGGCGCGCTGGGGCAGTACGTCAGCGACGAAAGCATTGAAAATTTCCAGCCAATGAATATCAATTTCAGCATCATCGCACCGCTGGAAAAACGCATCCGTAAGAAAGCAGAAAAAAATCTCGCCATTGCCGAGCGGTCGCTGGATGTGATCGATACGCTGGTGGCGAAGGGTATCTGAAAGAAAGAGGTGGAACGGTTGAAGATCATTCTTGACGCGATGGGCGGCGACAATGCCCCCGAGGCTCCCGTTTTAGGCGCTGTGGAAGCGGCAAAGGCCTACGGTATTGAGATCGTGCTGGTAGGACGGGGAGAGGACATCCTGGCGGTTCTCAAGAAGCACGGCATTGACAACCTGCCCGAGGGCATGGAGATTTCCAATGCCGACGATGTGGTGGACATGCATGACGATCCCGCATCCGTCATCCACAAGCGGAAGAATTCTTCCATGGTGATCGGCCTGAAAATGCTGGCGGACGGGCTGGGCGACGCCTTCGTCTCCGCCGGTTCCACCGGTGCGCTGCTCACCGGCGCGACGCTGCTGGTCA
>CAKTKF010000312.1 GCA_934569215.1 uncultured Oscillospiraceae bacterium | reverse complement strand
CTGTGGAAGGCATTGCCATTGTACAGGCCTTCTCTCGGCAGGCCGTCGTGGATGGGCTGCATGACCGCCTTCCACAGCCGCGCCGCCGGGTTGGCGCTGCTTCCGGTGAGATAGATCTGCTCCGGGATATCGTAACCGCACCATACGGCCGCCGTGTAGTGGGTGGTATAGCCGCAGAACCAACGGTCACGGTTGGAGGATGTGGTGCCGGTCTTGCCAGCGATGTTCTGTCCCGGGAAAATGGCCGCGCCGCCGGTGCCGTTATTCGCCGCGTTGAACAGGCAGTAGTTCATATAATCCACAGTCTTCTGGCTGAGGATTTTCCGGGACTCCTGCTCATTGTCCACCACCACCCGTCCATTGCTGTCGTAGACCTTGGTGAACAGTCTCGGCTCCCGGTAAACGCCGTCGTTGGCAAAGGTCGCGTAAGCGGCGGACATCTCTCGCACGGTGGAACCCACCGTCAGCGCGCCCAGCGCCAGAGGCGCCAGACCCACGTCGGACAGGCTCTGCCCGTTGGGCAGGGGGTAATTATCCGTCAGGGAAGCTTGCCCAAAGTTATATTTGGCGAAGCTGTAGCCGTAATCCGCGCCGATGGTATCCAGCGTCCGGGCGGAAACGGTGTTGACGGAGGAAACGATGCCCTGATAGACAGTCCTCGCGTACTGATACTGCCGGTTGTCGTTCTTCGGCCAGTTGTTGCCGTCGGTATAGGTCATGGGCAAATCCTTCATCACCGACGCCGGGGTGACCTTGCCGGATTCAAAGGCCGGGGCATAAACGGAAATGGGCTTCTGGGAAGAACCGGTCTGGAGCTTTGCCTGGGTGGCCTTGTTGTAGGCCAGGAAGGTGGTCTTCTCCCCCACGCCGCCGGACAGGGCAACCACATCCCCCGTCTCGTTGTTGATGACCACAATGGCGGACTGGAGCTGCTGCTCGCTGCGGGTGGTGGGAATGTTGCTCAGATCGGTGTAGACCGCGTCCACCTGCTTCTGCACGTCCATGTCCAGTGTGGTATAAATATGGTAGCCGCCCTTCTGGATGCGGTTGAGGTAGATGCTCTGGTCGTTGGTGCTTAAGTTGTCCCAGACCTTGCCGTCCTGCTCCGCAAGATAGCTGGCAAAATCCACGATCACGGCATCCACGAACCAGGAATAGATATGCTGGGAAGCGTCCGTGCTGACCGCCACCTGCTCGCCGCACTGGGGGCAGTAGCAGGTATCTCCCTCGCCGGTAAAGTGGCTGCGGGTGTTCTCATAACCGCAGTTGTCGCACACCGTCCAGCGGTCGGCATCGTCGATGCCCTCTTTGAACACCATCTCCTGGGCTACGGCCGCATCGTATTCCTCCTGGGTCAGGTAGCCCTGATCCAGCATTTCGCTCAGAACGTTCAGCTGACGGTAGCGGTTTCGGGCGGCGCCGTCCCGCTCCTCGCCCTTGTACATATACACGCTCTCGGAATAGGGGTTGAACAGGGACGGGTTATTGGTAATACTGATCAGGCTGGCGCACTCGGCAGTGGTCAGATTCTGAAGCTCCTTGCCGAAATACTCCGCGGCGGCGCTCTTGACGCCGTAGCAGCCACGCCCCAGGTAAATCTCGTTGAGGTAATACTCCATGATCAGGTCTTTGTCGTATTCCCGCTCGAAAATCTGCGCCCGGAAAATCTCCATGACCTTTCGCTGAACGGTGACGCTTTTTTCACCGGTGTGGTTCTTGATGAACTGCTGGGTGATGGTGGAGCCGCCGAACTGCTCGTCGCCGCCGAAGAACATGTTCAGGCAGGCCTTCATGGTGGTGATCCAGTCCACGCCCTGATGCTCGTAGAACCGCTTGTCCTCAATGGCCACGGCGGCGTGGATCAGGTCTTCGGGAATTTCGTCAATGGACGCCCACTGACGGTCGGTGGTGGTATAAATCTGCTGTAACAGCTGGATATCGCCGTGATTGTCCACATAATAGATAAAGGAGGTCTGCTCCAGGTCGTAATCGTCCAGAGACCAGTCGGCGGCCTCCGTCAGAATGTCCTCCTGCAAATAATCTCCCAGCGTGCCGACGAAGACCGTACCGCAGATCAGCACGATCAGAAGCACCGTCGCCGCCGCGCCGACGGCGATTTTCAGCACGGAACCGGCTACGGAGAAGATCATATATAATAGCTTCAACGACCAGTGGGGGTTCCACTCCTGCCGGAGCTTCTTGCGCCTCCTGGGTCTTTTTTCGTTTGCCATAGGGTACCTCCAATAGAAGCAGGA
>CAKTKF010000311.1 GCA_934569215.1 uncultured Oscillospiraceae bacterium | reverse complement strand
CAGCCTAAGGGGCGGCAAACGCCGCCCCTTATCGGCGTATTTTCCTGAGTTGGCAGTTGAAAGTTGACAGCAGCAAAAGGTTGCTGTGTTTTTTATCGTAGCTGTCAGCTGTCCACTGTCAACTGTGATGAGGTGAATTGAGTATGGCAGAAGAAAAACGAGATTATTATGAGGTGCTGGGCGTCAGCAAGGACGCCAGCGCCGACGACATAAAGAAGGCCTACCGCAAGGCCGCCATGAAGTACCACCCCGACCGCAACCCCGGCGACAAGACTGCCGAGGAAAAATTCAAGGAGGCCGGAGAAGCCTACGAAGTCCTGTCCGACGCCGACAAGCGCGCCCGGTACGACCAGTACGGGTTTGCCGGAGTTGACCCCAACTTTGGCGCAGGCGGCGCGGGCTACGGCGGCGCAGGCTTTGGCGGTTCCGGATTCGGCGGGTTTGACGGCTTCGGCGACTTGGGCGACATTTTCGGCGAGTTCTTTGGCGGCGGCGGCCGGAGCCGGGGTTCTCAGCAGAACGCGTCCCGCCGGGGCGAGAACGTGATGACCCGGCTGGAGCTGACCTTCGAGGAAGCGGCCTTCGGCTGTGAGAAAGAGGTCGCTGCCCAGCGGATCGAGAACTGCCCCAACTGTAAGGGTACGGGCAGCGCCGACGGCGTGATCGAGACGTGCAGCCAGTGCCACGGTACCGGTCAGGTGCGTTCCGTGCAGAACTTTATGGGCATGCAGATGCAGTCCACCACCGCCTGCCCCACCTGTGGCGGCCGTGGTAAGGTCATCAAGAACCCCTGCACCACTTGCCGGGGCAAGGGCAAGGTGCGCAAGACCAACCGGGTCAAGGTGAAGATTCCCGCAGGCGTGGACGCCGGACAGAGCGTCCGTGTCCGCGGCGAGGGCTGCGTGGGCGTCAATGGCGGAGCCAACGGCGACCTGCTGGTGGAAATCTCCATCAAGCGGCACCCAATCTTCACCCGTAACGGGACGGAAGTTCTGTGCGAGGTTCCCATCACCTTTACCCAGGCGGCTCTGGGTGCGACCATTCAGGTGCCGACCCTGGACGGCAAGGTGGACTATGAGATTCCCGAAGGCACCCAGACCGGCCGGGAGTTCATCCTGCGGGAGAAGGGCATTCCCGAGGTGGGCAACACCCGCCGCCGGGGCAACGAGCGCTTCACTGTAGTGGTGGAAACCCCCACCAGGCTGACCAAGGAGCAGAAGGATCTTCTGCGCAAGCTGGACGGAAGCGTGGAGCAGTCCCCCAAAAGGAAAAAGTTTCTGGACAATCTGAAGGACTTCTTTGGTTAATAAAAAAATGCAGGACAGCCACTTGCAGCTGTTCTGCATTTTGTGTATAATGAGGAAAAACAACCCAAAAGGAGGCTTCCGCCATGAAACGTGAGGACTACATCAACTGGGACGAATATTTTATGGGCATCGCCATGCTTGCGGCCAAGCGCAGCAAGGATCCCAACACCCAGGTCGGCGCCTGCATCGTCTCTCAGGACAACATCATTATCTCCACCGGCTATAACGGCATGCCCAAGGGCTGTTCCGACGACGAGTATCCCTGGGAGCGGGACGGCGACCAGACCAAGTACCCCTACGTCGTCCACGCGGAGCTGAACGCCGTGCTCAACGCCAACGGCCGGGACTTGCGGGGCAGCAAGCTGTACGTGGCGCTGTTCCCCTGCAACGAGTGCGCCAAGGCCATCATCCAGAGCGGCGTGAAGGAGGTCTACTACCTCTCGGACAAATACGCGGATAGCTTAGCGACCATGGCATCCAAGCGGATGATGGATTCCGCAGGAGTTAAGTACATCCGTCTGCGCACCGAGATCAAGTCCATCACCCTGGATTTCACTCCGGAGGAAGAGCAGCAGAACTGATAAGAAACAAAACCTCCGGCTGTCGTATGACAGCCGGAGGCCTTTTGTTTATTTTGCATCCTGCTGGGGATTTTTCGGCTTCCCCGACTTATGGCGGTACTCGCCCTTGGCGTCGAAATTCGCCATGGCGGTGAGGTTGATGGCGAGGGTGGCGATCAGAAGAAGAACCGCTTCCCATGTAAGGCAGCTTACCGCGTTCCATACCATGTCCATCGTGTCCATGCGGCCGTAGCCGCCGGTGATGATGGCCATGATTACGGTGAGAACCAAACCCAGCCCGCCAAGGCATACACCCGCAAGCCGCTGGGTGAACCGCCAGGCGCGGACGCTGCCCATGCCGAAATAACAGCGGTAGCCGAAGTAGTAGTT
>CAKTKF010000310.1 GCA_934569215.1 uncultured Oscillospiraceae bacterium | reverse complement strand
GCATCCTCTGGGCGGGCAGGCAAATAAAATGCGCTCATAGTCGTCCTTCTGGGACAGCTGGGGGCGCTGAAAATCGAACATGGTTACACTTCCTTTATCAGTGGGTATCATACCACAGGTTTCCCCAAAAAACAAGGATAGAAACGCAGGAATTCTTGACTTTTGACGGAAAATGTTTTATACTGTACCCGTATTTTTATATATCTGTATACCCTCGCTGCGGGGGGGACACTTGGAGACAGGGGGCGATGGAATGCGCGTACATAGAAATTTCCGGCGGCTGACTGCGGTTTTGCTTTCGCTGGCGCTTCTTTGCGGCGTTGTTGCCCTGCCTGTCGGCGCCGCGTCTGCGGACGAACCGGTGCGTGCGGGCATTCCGGAAAACGCGGTTCCCGGTGAGATCAAGATCACGACCTATGCCGTGCCGAATGAGGCGCAGAGGGCGAGCCTGCGGGAGGACGCGGCTGGACAGGCTCCCGAGGGATTTGCCTTTTACGGCTGGCTCGTAACGGGCGAGAAAGGAAGCTTCGCCGTGGCCGACGGCGCGCTGGAAAACTGGCTCTGCGAGATCTATGCCGACATGGCGCAGGACGAGGATCGCAGACTTGTGCTGCAATACCTGTATGTCCCCGCGGAGGCGGAACCCCCGGCAGAACCGACGGCGGAGACGCAGACCGTGGGGGAAACGGCTCCCGAAGCGACTGAGGAAGCCGACGAGGAACTCCCGGAGGAGACCCAGAGCGAGGAAAAGCAGGTCATCTCCACCGTCCCGCAGTATTTTCAGAACGACTACCCCTACACCATGTACGGCAGCGGCACCATTATGACCAGCGGATGCAGCATCGTTTCTCTGGCCATGGTGGCAAGCTACATGGCCGACCATGCATACACCCCCGACGAGCTGGCGCACTATTTCGGCGGGCGGGCGATCAACAACATTGCCCGGCTGGAATACGGCAACAAGATGCTTCAGCTTGCCTGCAGGAAGGCGGAAAACTGGCACGTTGTCTACAAGGCGCTCCAGGAGGGGCAGGTCGCCATCGTGCTGATGAACCATAACTCCATCTTCACCAATTCCCAGCACTTCATCGTCCTCGCCGGTATCAATGAGAACGGGAAGATCATCGTCAACGACTCCAACCGGGACAACTATGACTTCTGGCAGCTGAAAAAGGGCTTTGCCGAAGGCTTTGAACCCGAGGACATTCTGCTGGGCTACGACGGCGCGTGGATCTACGACAAGAGCGCCATGCCGGAGGAACCCTTCATTTACTACGAGGAGGAACCCGAGCGGGGCGAGCCCCGGTATTCCGATATTGCGCTGAGTCAGGATGACATTAAGCTCCTGGCGAAGGTCGTCTGGGTGGAAGCCCAGGGCGAGTGCGCCGAAGGCCAGCAGGCCGTCGCGGAGGTGGCGCTGAACCGGATCGCCTCCGGTGATTTCCCCAATAACCTCCATGACGTGATCTACGGACAGGGACAGTTCCGTTCCGTCCCCCGCCTGGACAAGGCGGAACCCTTCCAGGCACAGTACGAGGCCATTGAAAGAGCGATTTACGGCCCCTACATTTTGCCGAAGGAAGTGGTGTATTTCGCCACAAAGCCCACCAACAGCAACGTCTGGGGACAGATCGGCGGACATATCTTCTGCTACGGAAACGACTACATTGCCGCGGAAAAATAGGAAAAAACGAAAATGACAGTACCCCCCGCCACGTGGCACGACCGCATGGCGGGGGTTTCAGTCTGCCAAAGCCACCTGCTTTCGGAAATCGAAGACAGGTTGCTTGCTGCAAGATTCCAGAACCTTTCCGGGGTCGTGGAGTTGATGATTCTCATCTGGTACGCTATACTGTCCTTGCGTTTCGGAGTTTTTCATAGCAGTTTAAGTCTAAGGCAAAAAACCACATCAGCCAAGCCCTTTCGGGATGGTTGATGTGGTTTTTTCATGGGCGTATTTTGCAGCGCACCCTTTTTCCGCATTACGGCATCTCCGGATTTTCCGCCAAGGAGATGGTGTAGGGCTGCGCCGTTGCGCCCTCCGGAAGCAGCTTGGCCATGACCACCAGGCGCTGGTTGCCGGTTTTTGCTGTGTCGTATTTCCGGCAGCAGGTGGAAAGGGTCAGGACGGTGTCGCCCTCCGAGAAGGTCACGCCGTCAAAGTTCAGCCAGTTCTTCCGGGCGACCGTCCGGAAAAATTCCGTCAGCTCGCTTCCAGTGGGATTGGGGGCGATGTAGTCGAACGCAATGTCCGTGATGAAC
>CAKTKF010000309.1 GCA_934569215.1 uncultured Oscillospiraceae bacterium | reverse complement strand
CCGATTCCGACCACGCCGCCCAATGTGTTCCCGATCAGGTCGGTGATATCGCTCCCGCCGATTGCGAGAACATACTGCATGACCTCGTAAAAAAGGCTTACGCAGAAAATCGGCAAAACCTTTTTCCAGAATCCCCCATCGGGCTTCAGCATGGAAACATAAATGCCGAAGGGCACAAAGGCGGCGACATTCAGCAGAATTTCGGACACGTCTACCCTGTCATTTACGATTCCCGAACCCGCAAAGGGGATAAGATTGACGCTTCTGTAGTTCATGTCCCGCAGGTTGGAAAAATCCACTTGCAGCTTGAACAGTATGATCCACGTCAGCGCCAGCAGATACACCATTAGCAAGACTTCCGTCAGTTTTCTATTTTGTTTCATGGTTGCTCCTGTTCTTTTTCAGCGAAATTCCGCCGTTGCAATTACCTGTCCCAGCAGGTCTTCTTGTCTTCCTCCGTGATTGCCCGGATGACCCGGCAGGGATTTCCGACGGCCACCGAATTGCTGGGAATGTCCTTGACCACCACGCTTCCGCCGCCGATCACCACGTTGCTCCCGATGGTGACCCCGGGCATAACCTGAACGCCTGCGCCGATCCAGACATTGTCGCCCACCGTGATGGGATAAGCGTATTCCAGTCCCTGATTCCGGCGCTCGAAGTCGATGGGATGTCCCGCCGTGTGGAAGCCGCAGTTCGGCGCGACAAACACATTGTCCCCGAAGGTGACCTTGGCGCAGTCCAGAATGACCGTGTTGTGGTTCGCGAAGAAGTTCTCCCCGATCTCGATGTTATAGCCATAGTCACACCAGAACGGCGCGACAATTTGAAACGCGCCCTTCGTTCTGCCCAGAAGCTTCTTCATCAGCGTCTGCTGCCCTTCTTTGTCTGACGGGCGAAGCAGATTGTATTCATAGCAAAGGTCTTTTGCCTTGACCCTTTCCTCTGCCAGAGCTTCGTCGTAATTTGCGTCATAGAGCATATGCTTCTGCATTTTTTCTTTCTCGGTCATAGCAGTCTCACTCCTTTGTCTGCTCCAGATAGATCAGTAGCACCGCGATATCCGCCGGGCTGACTCCCGAGATTCTGCCCGCCTGACCGATGGACACTGGACGAATGTCAGCGAGCTTTTCCCGTGCTTCCAGCCGCAGGCCGGGAATGGCGGTGTAGTCCAGATTTTCAGGCAGCAGACGGGCTTCCTCCTTCTTGAATTCCTCCACCTGCTTTTCCTGCCGGGTCAGATAGCCCGCGTACTTGATCTGAATCTCCACCTCGTCGGTGACGGCCTGGCTCAGTTCCGGGCGTTCCGGGTCGAAGGGGGCGATGTCGGCGTAGCTCACCTGGGGGCGGCGCAGAAGATCGGCCAGGCGGGCGGAATTGGCCACGGGGGCAGTCCCCTTCCGTTCCAGCATGGCGTTCAGCTCCTCCGACGCGGGAACGCCGCTGCCCTCCAGCCGCTGCACCTCCCGGCGCACCTGGGCGTATTTCTCTTCCACTGCCTGCACCCGCTCCAGAGGGATCAGGCCGATCTCTCCGCCGATGCGGGTCAGCCGCTGATCGGCATTGTCCTGGCGGTGCAGCAGACGGTATTCAGACCGGCTGGTCATAATGCGGTAGGGTTCCTCCGTCCCCTTGGTCACCAGATCGTCAATGAGGGTGCCGATATAGCTGGTATCCCGGGTGAGGATCAGGGGCGGCCTACCCTGAATTTTCAGGGCGGCGTTGATGCCCGCGACTAGCCCCTGGGCGGCGGCTTCCTCGTAGCCGGAGGTGCCGTTGAACTGCCCCGCGCCGTACAGGCCGGAAACCAGCTTCGTTTCCAGCGTAGGCTTCAGCTGGGTGGGATCGACGCACTCATACTCGATCGCGTAGGCGGGGCGCATCATTTCCGCGTGCTCCAGTCCCGCCACGGTGCGCAGCATGGCCAGCTGCACGTCCTCGGGCAGGCTGGAGGAAAAGCCCTGAATGTACATTTCCTCGGTATCCAGCCCGCATGGCTCGATGAACAGCTGGTGCCGGGGCTTGTCGGCAAAGCGGACGATCTTCGTCTCGATGCTGGGGCAGTACCGGGGGCCGACACCGGAGATGGTGCCGTCGTACATGGGGCTGCGGTACAGATTCTCCCGGATAATCCGGTGGGTCTCCTCGTTGGTGTAGGTCAGATAGCACACGGCGGAATTGTTGACCTTGTGGGTGGTGCGGAAGGAAAACGGCTCCGCCGTCTCGTCCCCCGGCTGCACCTCCATTTTGGAAAAATCGATGCTCCG
>CAKTKF010000308.1 GCA_934569215.1 uncultured Oscillospiraceae bacterium | reverse complement strand
CCTGCATGGTCAAAACACGGCGATACATTCCCTCAGTCCTCAACATCCATGTCCAGCCCCAGCTCTCTCGGCCGGAACCGGGGGCAGACGCTTTCGGAGGTCACGATCACGGACGCCGCCAGCATGGCGCCGATCTCGCAGGCTTCCTTCAGTCCCTTGCCGTAGGTCAGGCCGATGACCGTCCCGGCGAAGAAGGCATCCCCCGCGCCGGTGGTGTCCTTCACCTCCAGCTTTCTCGCGGGGCAGTAGCCGCTCTCCCCATGGAGATTGGCATACACTGCGCCGTCCGCGCCCATGGTCACGATCATGGCCGGAATGTGGGCAGCCTGCACCTTGGCAGAAATAATGGGGATCATTTCCGCCGGGGTCTTGCCGGAATAGTCGTCGGAAAACAGGATTCCCGCCTCCTGCTGGTTGCAGACAAAGCAGTCCGTGGACTGAAGAAAATCCCGTCTTTCCAGTGCGATGCTCATGTTCGCCACCACGGCGTAGACAGGCTTCTTGTACTTCTGCGCCAGCCGAAAGGTGCGCTTGACGATCTCCTTGTCCATGTCGATCTCAATGACGACGCTGTCCGCATTCCGAAAAATCTCGTCTCCGTCCTGTTCCAGGGTGTGGGCAATGGGCAGCAGATCCGGCCGCTGGGAAATGGACGCGGCCACATCTCCGTCGTCGTTGAAGACCGCCAGCCAGGTTCCCATGCCGTTTCTGGTTTTGCGGATATAGTCGGTGTTCACCCTGTGGCTTTTCAGCTTACGCACAACATCCGCGCCGGTTCCGCTGTCGTCCACAAGGCTGACAAAGGTGGGGCGCAGCTCGCAGTTCGCGATGTCCTCCGCCACGTTTCGCCCAACGCCGCCATGGATCTGCTCCACGCGTCCCGCGTTCCGTCCGGTGGGGATAAACGCCGACGTGGGATACCCCTTGATATCCACAAACACCGCGCCGATGACAACCATTCCCATAAAATGCCTCCATTTTTCTCCGGATTTTGCGTTTATTATACCATAGCATTTCCATTTTGCAACAAAGCGCCTTTTCTTTTTCCGGAAAAAGATTGCAAAAGGTCATTTTATCCGGTATAATGAAGCCATAATCTACCCGGCCGCCGCGCCGGTAGGCAGAAAATGGAGGAAGCTGAAATGTCAAGCAATGTACGTCCCGAATCCATGGAACGCATCACCACCCCCGCCCTCGCCAACGCCTTTATCGCCCAGCAGATCGAAGAAATTCGCGCGCAGGTGGGCAGCAGGAAGGTTCTTCTGGCGCTGTCCGGCGGCGTGGATTCCAGCGTGGTCGCCGCGCTGCTGATCAAGGCCATCGGCAAGCAGCTGGTCTGCGTCCACGTCAACCACGGTCTGCTGCGCAAGGGTGAGCCGGAGCAGGTCGTCAAGGTCTTCCGGGACGAAATGGACGCGAATCTCATTTATGTGGACGCCGTCGATCGTTTCCTCGACAAGCTGGCGGGCGTCTCCGACCCAGAAACCAAGCGAAAGATCATCGGCAAGGAATTCATCGAGGTTTTCAACGATGAAGCAAAGAAGCTGGAGGGCATTGATTTTCTGGCGCAGGGAACCATCTACCCCGACATTCTGGAATCCCATGGCGTCAAAGCTCACCACAACGTAGGCGGTCTGCCCGAGGGCATGACCTTCGAACTGGTGGAGCCGGTCAAGCTGCTATTTAAGGACGAGGTACGCGTCGTGGGCGAAGCGCTGGGTCTGCCCCACAGCATGGTCTATCGTCAGCCCTTCCCCGGCCCCGGCCTGGGCGTGCGGTGTCTCGGCGCCATTACCCGCGACCGTCTGGAAGCCCTGCGGGAAGCCGACGCGATCCTGCGGGAAGAATTTGACAAGAATGGTCTGTCCGGCAAGGTCTGGCAGTATTTCATCGCCGTGCCGGACATGAAGAGCGTCGGCGTAAAGGACGGCAAGCGCTACGAGGGCTGGCCTGCCATCATCCGCGCGGTCAACACCACCGACGCCATGACCGCTACCATAGAAGAGATCCCCTATCCCCTCCTCCACCACATCACCGCTCGGATCACGCATGAGGTTGAGGGTATCAACCGCGTCGTGCTGGATCTGACCCCCAAGCCCACGGGGACGATTGAGTGGGAATGAAAAATTTGTGATACTCCAAGAAAAAATAGCCTAGAGAAATCACAACATTTGGAAATCCTACATCTGATTTGATAGCAAAATGATAGCAGCTCTTCCGCACCAATTGTTCATTCCTTTCAAAAGGGACAACTGGTTTGCAGGTTGC
>CAKTKF010000307.1 GCA_934569215.1 uncultured Oscillospiraceae bacterium | reverse complement strand
ATGCGCACCGTGGACAAGCTGGACAAGATCGGCGTTGACAAGGTGAAGGTCATTCTGCTGGAGGACTGCGGCCTGACCGAGCAGCAGGCGGATGATATTCTCGCTTTCATTTCCATCAAGGGGACGAATGCAGAAGTTCTTGCCGCGCTGGAAAATTACGCGGGACGGAACGAGACCTTTGATACCGGTCTCAGCGAATTGAATGTAGTCGCTTCCAATCTGGCGGCCTTCGGAATGCCGGAGGAAAACTTCGTCGTTGACCTGACCATCGCCCGGGGGCTGGACTACTACACCGGCACCGTCTATGAGACCCTTCTGCTGGATCATCCGGAGCTGGGTTCCGTCTGCTCCGGCGGCCGGTACGACAATCTGGCGGGCTACTATATCGAAAAGCAGCTGCCAGGCGTGGGCATTTCCATCGGCCTGACCCGGCTGTTCTACGTTCTGGACGAGCAGGGGCTTCTGAATCCCGAGCTGCCCAGCGCCCCCGCGGACGCGCTGGTTCTGCCCATGGGCGATATTGGCCCGGCCATCGCGCTGGCGGAGACGCTGCGTTCTTCGGGACTGCGGGTACAGCTGTACTGTGAGCAGAAGAAGTTCAAGCAGAAAATGGCCTATGCCGACAAGCTGAAGGTTCCCTTCGCCGTCCTGCTGGGCGAGGACGAGATTGCAGAGGGCAAGTGCAGCGTCAAGAACATGAAGACCGGCGAGCAGCTAAAGCTCACCCCCGCCGAGGCCGCCGATCACATCAAGGCGGCGCTGAACGCGGAAACCGGCACACTGATTCTGGAGAAATAATGGAAACGGGCGGCTCCTGACGGAGCCGCCCGCATTTTTTGAGTTTTATTGAATCTCGTCCGCAATGGCGCCCAGCAGTTCCCGGGTGGGGTCGTTTCCGTGCTCCCAGTACATGATGCCGAGAAGTTCCTTCTCCTTGACATACCTGCACTTCAGCCGCACCGCCTTGGGAGACTCGTAGCTGACCAGGGTCTTGCCGTTCCAAAGGTAATTTGCCTCCGCGTCGGCATCCCAGTACACCTGGAAGTTGTTCTCCCGGAGATATTCCGGGGTGATTTCCCCATAGGAGGGGCCGGGCAGACCGCCGCCGGAGGGCTGCAGCAGACCGTGATTTTCAAAGGACGTGACCTCAAAATGCCGCCCGTAGAATGCTGCGCCGATGATGAGCTTTTCGTAGGGAACACCCGCCCGGTGATAGGCTTCCACGGTGTCCCGGGTGTTCAGGCCGGACTTGTCGCCCTTGGTCGCTCCCAGCGCCGCGTGATGTCCGGCGCGGGTGCCGTCCACCATGTCGTAAGTCATGAGCTGCACGTAGTTCACGATCTCCGCGACTTTATCCATCTGGGTATCCGCAATGCACCGCTGGCTCGCCCCCACGGCGATGGACACGATGCATTTTTTTCCGAGATACTCCCGCAGGGTCGCCAGCAGAGCGGTGAAGTTCTCCTTATCCCGGGGGTCTGCGCCGATGCCCGCGGCGTCGTTGCAGGGGTACTCCCAGTCAATGTCAATGCCGTCCAGATTGTATTTTTCCACCGCGTCCAGGCAGGACCGGGCAAAATTCCGGCGGCCTTCCTCCGTCATGGCCATGTCGGAGAAGCCGTCCGCGCCCCATCCGCCCACGGACAGGACGATCTTCATCTCCGGGTTCCATTCCCGCAGCTTTGGCAACAGATGGAGATATTTCAGCAAATGCAGATCCAGCAGTCCGTCCTTGATCAGGCCGAAGGCCAGATTCACATGGGTCAGGCGGCTGGCGTCCTCCTGGGTAAAACCCGCCAGGGCATCGTTCCAGCAGTAGGCGATGACATCGTATTTCATGGTATACACGCTCCTTATTTTCGTTTCCTCGCCATTATAAGGCACGGGCAGGAAGTTGTCAAAGTCTGAAATTGCCCACTTTGGAAAATAAAGTGCAACGATAGGCAAGAAGGTGCATTTCCAGACCTTTTCAAACAGCCGTTTTTTTGATATACTCGTTGTGAAAAAATCAATACATTGCCCAAATCAGGCGGAGGTAACCTTATGCGTTATGGGTACTTTGACAATGAGCATCGGGAATATGTCATCGATCGGGTAGATGTCCCCGTTTCCTGGACCAACTACATCGGCCTCAAGGATATGTATGGCGTATTCAACCACACGGCAGGCGGATACCTGCTGTACAAATCTCCTGAATACCATCGCATCACCCGGTTCCGTCCCAACGGCGTTCCCATGGACGGCCCCGGACATTACGTGTACCTGCGGGA
>CAKTKF010000306.1 GCA_934569215.1 uncultured Oscillospiraceae bacterium | reverse complement strand
TGTGACCCAGCTCCGCTTCCTCGTCCCACAGATACCGGTACCAGTTGGCGTCGAAGTTCAGCAGCAGCCCGCCGGGAGCGAGAACCCGCGTCCAGTGGCCGTAGGCCTTCTCCGGGTCGTGGAGATTCCAGGTCACGTTCCGGGTGACCAGCACGTCAAAGCTGTGATCCGCGAACATCAGCTCCTCTGCGTTCATTTGGAGAAAGTCGATCTTGTCCGCGAGGGCGCCCGCGTTACGCCGGGCTTCCTCCAGCATGGAGGCGGTATAGTCCACGGCGGTCACCTGATAGCCCATTCTCGCCAGGATGATGGCGAAAAAGCCCGGCCCCGTACCCACATCCAGCACCCGGATGGAGCCGGGTTTCCGTCCCGGGAAACGGGCGGCGATCCGCTCCTGAATGGTGCGTCCCCAGACGCGTTTCTGATCCGTCGCCAGTTCCTCCTGATTCACGCCGGAGTATCCGGGGGCGCGGTGCGTCCAGTAGTGGATATTTTCTTCCTCATAAGTAGCAAACCGGTTCATATGAAATCCTCCTGAATCCCGTCCAACTGCCAGGACAGCGGCGGGAATTTTGGGAACTTGTGTATTTGTATAGACATATTAGCACGGGAAAAGGGACAGCGGAAGCCCCCCTGGGGGTTGTAAATCGATAAAAATTTATAGAAAGTTGTAAAATAACGCCGCGGAACCGAAAGGCTCCGCGGCGTTCAAAACTATTTCTGCGCAAACACGCCGAACATGGGCGCATGAACCAGGTCAGCCGCCCCCAGCACCCGCCGGCCTACCGTCAAGTCCGTCCGGCAGCGGGAAAACCCGACCTTTTTCAGCACGGATTCGTCCCAGGCAGGCCGCTTCTGCCCCACGTCCAGCGCCAGGGTGATGGCGTTGTTTTCCTCCACCAGCGCCTCCGTCATGCCCACGTGGCCGTAGGGACTGTCCGGCGCTACGGAGCAGTTCTGGGTGCTTTCGCTGCGCACGTTGGCCGCGTAGTCCGCGTCAAAGTTCAGCAGCAGTCCGCCCGGCTTCAGCACCCGGTACCACTGGGCATAGGCTTTCTCCGGCTCCGGCAGCGTCCAGGTCAGATTCCGGCTGAGGACAACGTCGAAGGTGCCCTCCGGGAAATCCGGCTCCTGGGCGTCCATGTGCCGGAATGCGATGTCCAGCCCAAGACCTGCCGCCATGGCGGCGGCTTCCTCCAGCATGGCGGGGGTCAGGTCGATGCCCGTCACCCTGTGCCCCAGCCGCGCCATGAGGATGGCGAAAAACCCGGTGCCGGTACCCACGTCCAGAATGTTCAGGGGCGTCTTTGCTGGCAGCCGGGCTTCCAGCTCCTCCTGCCAGCGCCGCCCCATGACGCTGCCCAGCTCGTTTTTCCGCACGGCTCCGAAGTCGCGGGAACGTATCGTCCAATAGCGTACAACTCTGTCTTCAATGGCGCAATCTTCCATGGTTTTCTCTCCCGGATTGGTTTTCCCATATTGTATCCCCCTTTCGTCAATTTGAGAAGCCCCCCGGGGGGATACCGGGCAGCATAAAGCCCTCCCCGAGCAGATCGGGGAGGGCAATTTGCTCCCGTGGCGGTATTACATTCCTTCCAGCCATTCCACCAGACCGTAATCGCCCAGATAGGCACGCTCCGGGACGGCGAAATGGTCAGCCCCCTCGATTTCCGCGATTTGGGCGGTTCCACCGGCGGCTGTCAGTGCGTCCACGAATGCAATGGAGGATTCCGGCTTCACGATGGTGTCCTCCGTCCCCACGAAGGCGTAAACCGGCGTGTCTTTCAGCGCCTGAACATTTTCCGGCGTGTTGCGGATACTGCCGGACAGCGGCGCAATCCGGGCAAAGAACCCGGGGTGGGCGGCGGCAATGCTCCATACGCCGGTACCGCCCATGCTGTGGCCGGTGAGGGAGATGTTCGCCGTATCAATTCCGTAGGTTCTGACGACCGTCCGGATCATATCCATCAGGCCGTTGTCCATATCCGACCAGCCCTTCAGGCTCTGGGGCAGCTGGGGAATCAGTACGTAGGAGGGAAGCGCCCCAAGCTGTCCGGATTGCAGGTATTGGGGGAACCCACCGGCTTCCGTAATGAGATTCAGGTCGTCTCCCTTCCCGCTGCCGCCGTGGAGATACACGATCAGCCCCGGATTTGCCCCGGGTGCTTCCGGTACGTAGAGCCAGCAATCAGCAGTCCGTCCATGGGACAGGGTCAGCGTGACCTGCTGCAAACCGGTGGCCGGTTCCGGGACGCTGGGCTGGGTGGCCTCCGTGGGTTCCGGTTC
>CAKTKF010000305.1 GCA_934569215.1 uncultured Oscillospiraceae bacterium | reverse complement strand
ATCCAGGAGGAGACCCACCGCTTTGCCATCACCTACCACCGTCAGCTCAGGAGCAAGCGTCTGCGGTATTCCGAGCTGGACGGCATTCCCGGCATCGGGGCAAAGCGGAAGCAGGAGCTGCTGCGACAGTTTAAATCCCTCTCCGCCATTTCTCAGGCAACTCTCCCGGAGCTGGAACGCCTGCTCCCCAAAGATGCCGCCGCCGCAGTATATCATCATTTTCGTGAAAAGGGGGAAGAATAATGCGTGTCATCACAGGAAAAGCCCGGGGGGTTCAGTTGAAAACCCCTGACGGAATGCTGACCCGCCCCACCGCCGACCGGGTGAAGGAGGCGCTGTTCAGCGTCATCCAATTCGACATTCCGGGGTCAAGGGTGCTTGACCTCTTCGGCGGCACCGGACAGCTGGGCATCGAGGCACTGAGCCGGGGGGCGAAAAGCGCCGTGTTCGTGGACGCCCGGGAGGACGCCTGCAAGCTCATCCGGGAAAACCTGAAACGCACCCGTCTTCAGGAGGACGCCCGGGTCATTCGCAGCGATTATCTGGATTATCTTTCCAGATGCCGGGAACAATATGATATTATCTTCCTTGACCCGCCCTACGCAGAAGTTTTTTTGGAAAATTCCTTAAATCGCATCACCGAAATTGACATTTTGCATTCGGGTGGTATAATAGTAGCAGAGCGCCCGCTGGGGAAGGAATTGCCCTGGGACTACCCGGGCTACACCCGGTCGCGGGATTATCAGTATGGAAAGATTCTGCTGACGTTTTATCGGAAAGACGGCGGCAGTCAGGAAACAATATGAAGGTTGCGATTTATCCGGGCAGCTTTGACCCGGTCACCAGCGGTCATCTGAATATCATTCGCCGGGGCGCGAATATTTTTGATAAACTCATCGTATGCGTCATGGTCAACGCGGGGAAGAACCCCATGTTTACGCTGGAGGAGCGGGTGGAGCTGATCCGCCGGGTCACCAGCGACCTGCCCAACGTGGAGGTGGACTGTTCCGCCGAGCTGCTTGCGGACTATGCCCGCCGCCGGGGGAGCTGCGTCATCCTCAAGGGACTGCGCGCCGGCTCCGACTTTGAGAACGAATTCCAGATGGCGCTGATCAACCGCAAGATCAACCCGGAGCTTGACACCATGTTCCTGACGGCCTGCAGCGAATATATGTACCTCAGCTCCAGCCTGGTGAAGGAGCTGGGCAGCTATGGCGCGGATCTTTCGGATTTCCTGCCCGCAGAGATCATTCCGGACTTTCAGAGGCGAATTGAGCAACGAAGACTATCCCTTCAAGGAGGAAAATGAACATGAGCGATCGTAATAGCGAAGACATCATTGGCGCATTGTACGACATGGTGCAGGATGCCCGGTCCATGCCTCTGGCAGCCGACAAGTGCATTCTGGAACGGGACAAGGTTCTGGATATGCTGGATGAGATCATCGCCCAGCTGCCCGCCGAGCTGAAGCAGTCGAGAACCATTGTGGAATCCCGCAATGAGCTGATCTCCCAGGCACGCCGGGAGGCGGAGAACATTGTGCGTCAGGCGCAGGAGCAGTCGAAGCAGATGGTCACCAAGGAGGCCATCTATGCCGAGGCCAAGAAGCGCAGCGAGGAGCTGGTGGGGCAGACCCAGGCGAAGATCGAACAGCTGCGCAAGGCGGGAAATGCCTATATGGACGATTCTCTGCGTCAGACGGAGGAGGTTGTCTCCAAGGCGCTGGCGGAAATTCGGGAGACGCGGATGAAATTCCGCACCGTCACCGAGGCGCAGCAGCAGCGCAAGACCCCCAACGTGGACGTGGAAGTGTAAGACTTTCTTAATTGAAAAGTGTACCGGGATGGGCGCTGCCTGTCCCGGTTTTCGTTTCCCCGGCTTTTTGTGAGCCGGGGGATATTTGTCTGTGCGGTAGCTGCCTGATGGCGACGGCAAACGGACAGGTTCTTTTTCTCTTCGGAACCGAATATGCTTGAGCGAAAGGGGAGAGGGGAATGGTTGCAAACAAGAAAATCACAGGTCGGGCAACATCTTTGCCCGCCGGACTTGCCATCGGCGCAACATGCAGTCTTGCCGCGACGCTGATCCTGACGGCGCTCCTGGCCAAGCTGGTGGAATCGGAAACGCTCCCGGTGGAAAAGATCGGCTACGGGATTATGGCGCTGTTGGTTGTGTCCTCCTTTGCCGGCGCTATGATTGCCTTCGGCCGGATCAAACGGCAGCGGATGCTGGTGTGTATCGTGTCCGGGGTGATCTACTTTGCTATACTGATGTCCATGACCGCGCTGTTCTTCGG
>CAKTKF010000304.1 GCA_934569215.1 uncultured Oscillospiraceae bacterium | reverse complement strand
CTTTCCAAGGAAACGCTGGAACGAAACGATTTAGAACTGCTGATAGAGCGCATCGACGTATTCGAGGATCGGCTGGAGATCCGGCTCCACAGCGATGTGGACACCCTGCTCCACGTCAACCAGGGAGACATTGCTGTAAATTTTAATTCCGGCACGGAAAATAGCGAAAATACACTGATTCAGTCCTCTAAAAACCACGAGGACAAGGTTTTCCGTGTCAATGTTATCAGTGACGGCGACCCGTTGGAGATTTATACGGAGAAGGACGGGGGTGTGATCTTTCGTAAGTATTCCCCTATGGGCGACTTGCAGGAGTTCGCTGCCCAGATGTGCGAGTCCATCGGTTCTGCCACCGGGCATATTGCCGCAGTGACCGATCGGGACAGCATTATCGCCCTTTACGGCATCCCCAAGCGGGAGTTGATGGATAAGCCCAATTCGCCGGAATTGGAAAAGCTCATGGAGCAGCGGAAAAATTACCTCTACAAAAACGGGGATGCCCCCATTCTGGCGGCCGACGGGGAGGAAAAATACCACCTTGGCGCCGCTGCGCCGATCTTGTCCCAGGGCGACCTTATGGGCTGCGTGCTGCTTCTCCTGGGGGAAAACGACAGCCCACTCCAGGAGGCAGACCAGGGCTTGGTCAAAACTGCGGCCGGTTTCTTGGGGAAGCAGATGGAAAACTAGGGCTGCGGCCAGGACGTGGGAAACGTTCTGGCTGCTTTTTTATGGCATATTCCCACCGGTCGGGGCATAGCGTATGGCAAAGGCAAGGAGGGATGGCTATGGCGGATGAGCGTATGCCCCACAGGCTCTGTCTGAATGAGCGGCAGCAGCTGACCATGACCGGGGTGACGGAGGTGGTCAGCTTTGACGATACGGCGGTGGTGCTGCAAACCTCCCTGGGGACGCTGATCGTTCAGGGAAAGGAATTGCAGCTGAAAACCCTGTCCCTGGAGGGCGGGCAGGTGGAGGTGGACGGCAATGTTTCCGCGCTGGCCTATGAGGAACCCAGGCAGGCCGCCGGATGGAAGCGCCGTCTGTTCGGATGACCGCCCCCGCGCTGGCAGCGCACCGCTTTCTGTGCTGCTGTCTGCTGGGCGCGGCGCTGGGGGTGTACTACGAATTTCTGCGCCCTCTGCGCCCGCAGCACACCTTCGCTGCGGACGTGCTGTTCTTGACGGGGGGCGCCTGGGCCTGGCTGCTTATGAGTTTTCGTGTGTGCAGGGGCGACCTGCGGCTGGGGTATTCCGTCGGGCTGCTGGCCGGGGGGATCGTCTGGGATCTGGTGTTCGGCGGCCTGATCGCGCCTGTTTTTTCCGGATTCTGGAAATTCGTGAGGTCGCTCCTGGGCTTTGCTCTCATTCCCGTAAAAAATTTTTCAAAATTCGCAAAAATTTTATTTGCATCTGCGGAAAAATGGGTTACAATAAGATGGAATCATCGTCGGGAAAAACGGCGAAAACGAAGAGGTGAACCCATTGGAACAGAAACGCAGGGGGAAAGTGATTTTCCGGTCAGGCTCGCTGGCGCTGAAGATCATCGTGGCAGTGCTTATCCTATTCTCTATGGCGGCGCTGGCAGCTCTGAGGTGGGTACACACCGGCATTCAGGCGCGAACCGGAGAGCTGCGGGACGAAGCTGCCGCTCTGGAACAGCAGAGCCGGGATCTGGAGGAGAAGATCGAGGATCTGGGTTCCGTGAAGAGCGTGGAGGACATCGCAAGAAGCGAGCTGGGGCTGGCTGACCCCAATACCCTTATTCTGGATCTACAGCCGCAGTCCTGATCCTATCAATTCATTAACTGAAAATACATGGAGGAATCACAGCATACTATGGAGTTAACCGTTGGAGCCATTTTAGAGGGTAAAGTCAAGTCTATCACCAATTTCGGCGCATTCATCTCCCTTCCGGAGGGAAAGACGGGCATGGTACATATTTCCGAGGTCGCCAATGCCTACGTCAGCGATATCCGGCAGCACCTGACCGAGGGTCAGGATGTGAAGGTCGTGGTCATCGGCCTGGAAAACGGCAAGATCAACCTGTCCATTAAGCGTCTGGAACCCAAGCCCCAGCGTGAGAACGGCGGAAATCGGAACGGGAACTATCGCGGCGCACCCCGTCAGGACGGCGGCTTCCGCCGGGAGAACAACGCTCCGGCGCAGAACCGCCCCCAGCGCGCCCCCATGCAGCCCGCCGCCCCCAAGACGGCCGACCAGCTGTTTGAGGAAAAGCTGAAGGCGTTCATGTCCGAATCCGACAACAAGCTCTCCTCCATGCGTGCGGATCACCGCACCAAGAGCAGAAG
>CAKTKF010000303.1 GCA_934569215.1 uncultured Oscillospiraceae bacterium | reverse complement strand
TCACGGCGTTGTCCCTCGCCTGCTGCCGGGACAGCCGGACGGCGGCAAAGTAGTCGGTGGAGGTGGTCGCCACGTCTTCCCCGGCGGAGATGGCCGCCATGTCCTCGCTGAGTACCAAATTGTCGTCGGACATGACCTTTTCCGTATCCAGAGTGTCTGTGAGATTTGCCGCTGCCTGATCTTCGGTGTAGCGCCAGTTGACGTAGATGCCCGCGCATACCGTCACCAAAATCGCCGCCGCAACCAGATTCTTCTTCCAAACTTTCATAAAAATGCCTCCAATCATTCATTTCATTTTCAAAACGGTTATTTTGTCGGTGGACAGCCCAGTGACGCTGCCCACCGCTGCTACGATGGCAAGCCGGACGGACGCGCTGTCCGCCCCCTGGCACACGATGACTGCGCCGAGATAAGTAGGGGGATTGATCTGCCGCACAAGCCCGGTCTGGGAACGGTCAGCGCCGCTGAGCAAAACCGTGTCCGACCGGACACCGGAGGACGTGGAATCCTCGTCTGTCTGGTATACCGTCCACTCCCCTTCCCGCTGGGTCAGAAGCACCCGAACTCTGCCCGCACCCTGTATCTGGCTGAGAATTTCTTCCAGTTCGGTTTGCAGGTCTTGCCGGGGTTCCGTTTCCGCAGTTGCGGTCTCCGGAGCAGCTTTTGCGTTCTTTCCGTCGGGCAGCACCATGAGAAAAAGCCCTGCCAGCACCACCAAAAGGACATAGCGGTATTTCTTGACCAGCTCCTTTCCCCTGCTTCTCAGCGTTACCCAATCCATTTCTGATTCTCCTTTGAAATGCCAAGATCGTTTTCAATCATGGCCTGTATCTGCCGCCGGGCGTAAGGGGACGCCTCCCCGGAGATTGTGACCGCCGCCGGGAGATTGTCTTCGCCGACGGTGACCTCAACGTGCAGGTTCGCATGGAGGTCAGCGGCTTTGTCCAAGATATATGCTTCCGTTTCTTCCTTTATGATATCCGCCATGGAATCCCGGGCAAGATTTTCGCCCATGGCGGCGGCATCCTTTGCGTCGTCCATGCACCCCAGGGAAAAATCCGGCAAATTGGAAAAATCCACCCGGGAAATGGGACTCAGGACGGTATAGGCCAGGAACAGTCCGCAGATCAGCTTTCCCACCTGCTTGCCGCTTCCATTGGGAAATAGCCTGACCACAATGCCGCAGAGCATGGCAGCGGCTACCACAGAAATAACATATTGCCGAAGCGCCTCCATTATCCCACTCCTTTCAGAAAACACACCGTGCTGATGAGCAGCAGCAGACACTCCGAGCCAGTCATGGCAAGCAGCAGCCCCATGGCGGTGGAAAAATCCCCGATCAGCTCCGTCAGTCCCTTTTCTCCGAAGATGCCGCATACTGCGGCGGTCAGTTTCAGTATCAGATAGTGGACGCCGATTTTCAGGAACGGGCTTAGAAACACCGCCAGCACTGCCAGAATTCCGTAGATTCCCGCCGCGTTTTTCATCAGCCCCGCGCTGACCAGCACCGCTTCCGAAGCGTCGGACAAGATCCCGCCCACCACGGGAACCACGGAGGAAATGGTGACCTTGGCCGCCTTCAGCGCCGCCGCGTCGGTGGTGCCGCTGACCACGCCGGTGACGGTCATGTAGGTCGTGAACACCGTCAATATGGCTTTCAGGCTCCAGCTGACGACATTTTTGACCAAATCCCGCAATTTCCCCAGAATATTCTCCCCGATCGCGCCGTTTGCCGCCGACAGCGCCAGAAACAGGTACACCATCGGGCCGAGCATCCGGGAAATCAAGGCGCTCAGCACCGAGTCGAACATCGCCGTCCCGGCGTACAGCGCCGTGGAGGACGCCGCCCCGCCCTGTGCCGCCATGGCCGCCGTCATGACGGGAAGCAGCAGCTTTCCGTATTCGCTGATTTCCGTCACGGTCTGCGACCCGAGACGGATCAGGGAGTTGGCGCTCAGCAGCAGCCCCGCCGCAATGGCGGTCGCCCCCGCCAGATTTGCGACGGTTTTCACGCTCCCGGAAAAGGATTGGAGCAATGACACCATCATCACCGCCGCGATCACCCCAAGGCTGACCTTGGAGGCCTCCTTCAAATCCGGGCGAAGATGCAGAATTGCGTCCCGAAGCAGCTCCGTCAGCCCGGCAGCAAAGGAGCCGGTGTTCTCCGGCATCAGCTCCGCCCCTCCCTCCGGCACCTGGGGGGCAGTAAACTCAACGGCGGAGGCAGGCACCGCCAGGGCAAATATCAACGACACCGCCAAAATCAATTTGCTCATAACTCTCGTAAAATCTCCCGTATCAGTTCCAGCATGGCGGTGAAAATGGGAAGGGACAAGT
>CAKTKF010000302.1 GCA_934569215.1 uncultured Oscillospiraceae bacterium | reverse complement strand
GGACTTACGTTTTTTTGCGGCTACGCCGCTGGCTGCTGAAACAGCAGCCGAATAAAACGGTTTTTAACCGTTTTATTAAAAACTGGTATCAAATCTGTTTTCCTCCGCTTCCTATTGTCAACCAAAAATTATTTATGGTTGACAATCAGGTGCTGCCTGTGCTATACTGCTCAGGAATTCAACAGTTCGGAGGAAATAACTATGGAAGCACCTGTTTCAAGAAAGTGGAAAACCATCGACATGGCGTATATCGCCCTGTTTGCCGTCCTGATGGCGGTCTGTTCCTGGATCTCCATTCCCGCAGTCGTCCCCTTCACCCTGCAAACCTTCGGCGTCTTTGTCGCGGTGAGCGTCCTCGGCGGAAAGCGGGGAACCCTGGCCGTCGTGCTGTATCTGCTTATGGGCGTCGTCGGTCTGCCGGTGTTTGCGGGCTTCTCCGGGGGGCTGGGCGTTCTTCTGGGAAGCACCGGCGGGTACATCGTCGGATTTGTGTTCACCGCCCTAACTATGTGGCTCATGGAGCGGCTTCTGGGGACGAAAACCTGGGCGCTGGCGCTTTCCATGCTGCTGGGGCTTGTGGTATGCTATGCCTTCGGCACCGCCTGGTTCCTGGTGGTATACACCAAAAACACCGGCGCCATCGGTCTGTGGACGGCGCTGGGCTGGTGCGTGTTCCCCTACATTCTCCCGGACTGCGTGAAAATTGCCCTCGCGCTGGCCATCCGCAAGCGTCTGGCCGCCGCCATCCGGCTGCGGTAACGTTATGGACGAAGCAATCATTCCCCTGCGCGCCCATCACGGCCTTTGTCTCCGCTTCTTTCAGGGAAAGGGCTACAGCGGGGCTTTTGTGGAAAACATGGCGCAGAAAAAGGCCATGCTGGAAGAAAATCCCCTCGTCCGGCTGACCGATCAGGCGGACGAAATCTGCCGCGCCTGCCCCAACAATCTGTCCGGCCAATGCGAATCTGCCGAGAAGGTACGGCGCTATGACCGGGAGGTGCTGTCCCGGTGCAGCCTGACCGCCGGGGACGTGCTGCCCTACCGGGAACTGACGGAACGGGTGCGGAAAACCATTTTGCTGCCCGGTCACCGGGAGGAAATCTGCGGCGACTGCCAGTGGACGGATTTGTGCCAGTATAAGGAGGAAACGCCGTGACCACCAAAGAAAAACTGCTTGCCCTGCTGGAAGACAGCAAGGGGACGTTTTTCTCCGGGGAGGAAATTGCCCGGACGCTTCAGGTCTCCCGGGCGGCCGTGTGGAAGGCGGTGAACGCCCTTCGGGAGGACGGCTACACCATCGACGCCGTCACCAACAAGGGCTACCGCCTTTCCCCGGATTCCGACATCCTGTCCCCCCAGGGCATCCGCAGGTTCCTGAAACCGGAATACCGGGATCTTAATTTGACGGTACTCCCCACCGCGCCCTCCACCAACGCCCTTGTCCGGGAAAAGGCCAACCAGGGCTGCCCGGAGGGCTGCGTCATCATCGCCTGTGAGCAGACCGCCGGACGTGGACGCTACGGGCGGCAATTTTTCTCCCCGGCTGACACCGGTGTCTATTTAAGTCTGCTGCTCCGTCCGACGGCCTATTCCCCCCAGCAGGCGACCTGCCTTACGGCGGCAGCTGCGGCAGCAATGTGTCAGGCCATCGAAGCAGTGACCGGGCAGCACCCCGGAATCAAGTGGGTCAACGACATTTTCCTTCATGGCAAAAAGGTCTGCGGCATTCTGACGGAAGCCGCCGTGGGTCTGGAAACCGGCACTCTTAACTACATGGTGCTGGGAGCTGGTGTCAACCTCTATCAGCCCACAGGGGGGTTCCCGGAGGAAATCCAACCCATTGCCGGGGCGCTTTTGGAGCATAGCACTCCGGAAGCCAAAAACCGACTGACCGGGGAATTTCTGAACCGCTTTTGGGAGTTCTACACCCACCCGGAACGCAAGGCATATCTGGAAGACTACCGCGCCCGCAGTCTGGCGATTGGGCGGAATGTCACCGTTCTCTCCGCCGGGCAAAAAGTCAGCGCCTATGCCTACGGCATCGACGACGATTTCCGTCTTCTGGTGCGCTATGAAAACGGCGAAACCGAAGCGCTGTCCTACGGCGAAATCCGCATTCAGCTGGACGCGGACACCACCTGACAAGCACATACAAAAGTACCCTATACTTTTATGTGCGGTCGTAAAACAGTGAATGGAGCGCATCCGTACGGATGCGCTCCATTTCTCGTTCCGACAGCAGCCCCTTGGCTCTCCCTCTGGGAGAGCTGTCACCGCAGGTGACTGAGAGGGCCTGGTTTCCCCTCTCCGTCTTCGCTTTCGCTCAGCCACCTCTCCCGAAG
>CAKTKF010000301.1 GCA_934569215.1 uncultured Oscillospiraceae bacterium | reverse complement strand
GCACCGAGCCGTGCAGCTCGTAGACCTTTTTCGACCCTGCCTTCTGGTGCAGGCCGTCGATGTTCTGGGTCACCACCGCCAGGAGCTTTCCCTCCTGCTCCCATTTTGCGAGAATTCTGTGGGTGATGTTGGGCTCGAAGCCCAGGGGCAGCATTTTCTCCCGGTAGAACCGGAAGAAATACTCCGGATTTCGCTCATAAAAGCTGTGGCTGATGATTGTCTCCGGCGGGTAGTCGAATTTCTGATGATACAGCCCGTCCACGCTGCGGAAATCCGGAATCCCGGATTCCGTACTCACCCCTGCGCCGCCGAAAAAGACGATGCGGTTACTCTCCTGCACCCATGTTTTCAGGGTTTCCAGCTTGTTCACGGTCTTCCGCCTCCATTTCCTTCAGCAGCTTCTTATCCTGCTTCGACGACAAATCCAACTGTTCGTACATATCCGGCCGCCGCGCCCGGGTGCGGCGAAGCGCCTGCTTCCGACGCCATTGGCGCACCTTCTCGTGGTTGCCGGAGAGCAGGATCTCCGGCACCGCCCGCCCGTGCCAGACCGCCGGGCGGCTGTACTGGGGATATTCCAGCAAACCGTTAAAATGGCTCTCGTCCTCAAAGCACTCCGGGTCGGCAAGCACCCCCGGAACCATGCGGCACACCGCGTCCGTCACCGCCATGGCGGCGATTTCCCCGCCGGTGAGAACGAAGTCCCCCAGGGAGATTTCCTCGTCTACACACTCGTCAATAAACCGCTGGTCAATGCCCTCATAATGGCCGCAGACTAGAATCAGATTGTCCAGTTTGCTCAGGCGGATGGCGTCCGCCTGCTTGAAAGTATGCCCGCAGGGGGAGAGATAGACGGTATGCACCGCTCCCCCGGCCTCGTCGCACACCGCCTCCCAGCAGCGGTACAGGGGGTCGGCCTGCATGATGGCGCCCCGCCCGCCGCCGTAGGGATAGTCGTCCACCTGATTCTGCTTGTTAGCGGTATAATCCCGTATCTGGTGAGCCTCGATGGAAATATACCCACGCTCCTGCGCGCGCCCCAGAATGCTCTCGGAAAGCACGTCCCCCAGGGTGTCGGGAAACAGCGTCAGAATGTCAATCCTCATCGCTTGCCATTCCCTTCAACAGCTTCACCTGCATTTGGTTCTTCTCCAGATCGGTGGACAGAATAAATTCCTTCACCGCGGGGATCAGGTACTCCCGCTCCCCCTGCACCACGTAGACGCTGTTGCCGGGGTAGTCCAGCACCTCTTTGATCTTGCCGATGCACGCGCCGTCCGCGTAGACCTCCACGTCCACCAGCTCGGCGGCGAAGATCAGCTCGTCGGAGATGTCCTCCCGGTACAGCTCCATGGTTTTCCCCCGGAGCTTCTGGGCGTCCTCCATGGTATCAACGCCCCGGAGCTTGACCAGATTGCAGGTTTTCTGCACCCGGACGGCATCCATGGCATATTCCCTGCCACTTATCCGGCAGCGGTCAAATTCGCAGAGCATTTCCGGGCTGTCCAGCCAGGACAGAACCTTGACCTCTCCCCGGACGCCGTGGGTGGTGACAATCTCACCGGCTTCAATATATGGAAGTTTCATTTCAATTCTCCCCTAACCGCTCAATTGAGCAGATAATCTCATGTCAGATTGCCGGGACAACGAAAAATGCGTGACATATGTCACGCATCCTCGTTTAATCCACGATTTCGACCGTGACCTTCTCGCCTGTGCGCTGGGCTACAGTCTTAATAATGGTGCGGATCTCCTTGGCGATCCGTCCCTGGCGGCCGATCACCTTGCCCATGTCACCTTCGGCAACACGAAGCTCCAGCACCTTCCCTTCCTCGTCAGAGGTTTCGGTTACGGTGACGGCATCAGGATCATCCACCAGATTCTTTGCCATATACAGCAAAAGTTCTTTCATTGCGGAATTCTCCTTTGCGGATCTTACAGCACGCCGGCGTTCTTCAGCAGGCCGCGGACGGTGTCAGTGGGCTGAGCGCCGTTCTTGATCCATGCCTGAGCCTTCTCGGCATCGACGGTGATGGTAGCGGGCTGGGTCAGGGGATTGTAAGTGCCAATCTCCTCAATGCAGCGGCCATCACGGGGAGAACGGGAGTCAGCGACAACAATCCGGTAGTAAGGAGCCTTCTTTGCACCCATTCTTCTCAGTCTGATCTTAACCATGAGAGTTTCACCTCCATAAATAATCTCTAAAATCTATATCGCAAAGCAATTTTGCTTACAGCGAACAAGGATACACGGCGTCCGGCTCAGAAGCCCGGAAAACCGCCGCCAAAGCCGCCCATACGACCCATGCGCTTCATTTTCTTCCCCGCGCCGGGGCCGGAGAACTG
>CAKTKF010000300.1 GCA_934569215.1 uncultured Oscillospiraceae bacterium | reverse complement strand
GCGAGGAAAACAGACAGTCGCGCGGAAGGGGCGAAAGGCCCTTCCGTGAGGAAAGTCCGGGCTCCACAGGGCAAGGATAACGGGTAACGCCCGCCGAAGGCGACTTCAGGAAAAGTGCAACAGAGATATACCGCCACGTCGTCGCAAGCTTCCTATCCTTCGCCGCGCCGCCATGCGGCACGGCTCACTCATCCAGCTGCTCCTCCTTTTCCGAAAAGAACCGCTTTGCTGGGTTCTTTTCGGAGCTACGGGGACAGGACAGGGGATACGAAAGGATATGAAGCTTGTGACGGTGTGGTAAGGGTGGAAAGGCGAGGTAAGAGCTCACCCGATGGTGCGTCAAAGTATCCATCGCTGTAAACTCTATCCGGAGCAACACCGGTATGGGAGCAGGGGCTTCGGGCCCCAAGGCTTGCCCGGCCGCTCCCGGGGTGGCTTGAGCGTACCGGCAACGGTGCGTCGAGATAGATGACTGTCAGATACAGAACCCGGCTTACAGTTTTGCTCGCACAGATACAAAGGGAACAGCGGAGGTCCGCTGTTCCTTTTTCTCTTTTCAATTCCGAACAGATGTGCTATACTCAGCATAATGGGCAGTGTATGCCCGTATGCAGGGCAACCGCAAAATTCAAATATGCGCTTTGATGATGCGAATTTCTGTGCGCAGAAGCCTCTGCACACACGCTAAGTCCGCAGCCCCTATCTCCCGGTCAGGGTTCCATAATTCGATTGCACAACAAGCAAACGCACACGGAAAATGATACTTCAAATCATTCAATGATGCCGTTTTTTCGCAGCAGGGCAGCTTCGTTTCCAATGACGCAAATTTTGCTTCACCGGCTGCGTCCATTGCCTGGCTCCACCAGTCAAAAGCAAGCTCTGCTCCGCATTCCGGGCATTCGATTTGCTCCAAATTGCTGCCGCAATCTATAAATACCGGCATATCAGATTGTTTTGCTTGAACGGAATCGCATGAGATTCTTGATTCGAGGAAGCTTTTTGCCTGCGCAAACGCATGTTGAGAAAGCTTGTAGAATGGGTCTTTGGGTACAATTTTTACGATGTAATCCGACATAAAGATCTCTCCAAATCCGATTTTGCTTTCACCGTTCCGTCCTGATTTTCAATTTACAGGGATATTCTATCACAAAAATCATGCATGACAATGATGTTTCGGCATCATTCCGAATCATTTATCCATTTTCCCGGAAAGGAGGCGCACATGGACCGGGTCATTTTTCACTGCGATCTGAACTGCTTTTACGCCTCCGTGGAGCTGCTCTCCCATCCGGAGCTGCGGGAGGTGCCTGTGGCGGTGGCCGGGGACCCCGCCTCCCGCCATGGGATCATTTTAGCGAAAAACGAGCCCGCCAAGCAGTTCGGAGTCAAAACCGCCGAAACCATCTGGCAGGCCAAAAAGAAATGCCCTAACCTGGTGCTCCTCCCCGCCCACCACAAGCTGTACCACATTTATTCCAAAAAGGTCAACGCCATTTACGACGAATACACTGACCTGGTGGAATCCTTCGGCATCGACGAAAGCTGGCTGGATGTGACCCACACCCTCCACCTCTTCGGCGGGGACGCCAAAGCCCTGGCGGACGCCATCCGCCAGCGGATCAAGCGGGAGCTGGGGCTGACCCTCTCCGTGGGCGTCAGCTTCAACAAGGCTTTCGCCAAGCTGGGCAGCGACTACAAGAAGCCGGATGCCACCACCGTCATCTCCCGGGAAAACTGGAAGTCCATCGTCTGGCCTCTGCCGGTGGGAGATCTATTGTACGTAGGCGGCGCAGCCCAAAAGCTGCTGGCCCAGTACGGCGTGAAAACCATCGGCCAGCTGGCCGCCTGCAAACGGGAAACTCTGGAGGCTCTCATGGGCAAGATGGGCGACCAGCTTTACGAATACGCCAACGGCCTGGACAGCGCCCCCGTCCGGGCCCGGCTGGACGCGGAGCCGGTGAAATCCATCGGCAACGGCACCACTTTCCCGGAAAACCTCACCACCCGGACCCAGGTTCAGTCCGGCATCGCCGTGCTGGCGGACTCCGTGGCCACTCGGCTGCGGCGGGAGGGGATGTATGCCGGGGGTATCCAGGTCACCGTCCGGGACCCGGCCTTCCACGACCGTTCCCGGCAAAAGCAGCTCCCCGCCCCCACCCATCTCATCCGGGATCTGACCAACGCCGCCATGGCGCTGACGGAGGAGCTGTGGATGCCGCCCTCTCCCATCCGGGCTTTGACCGTCACCGCCATCCACCTCTCCCCGGAGGGAGAGGCCTATGAACAGGCCAGCCTGTTCGACCCCACCGCCGGGCAGCGGAACGCCCGGCAGGAAAAGCTGGAGT
>CAKTKF010000299.1 GCA_934569215.1 uncultured Oscillospiraceae bacterium | reverse complement strand
TCGGAGGTCGCCCAGTCCCGGGGGTCTACCGACCAGCTGAGGATGGCCAGCCGCCGTGCCTCGGCCACCTGACGCACCGCGTCGCTGCAGCACCCTCCCGGCGGCCGGAGAAACACCGGCTCGCATCCCTCGGGCAGCAGCGCCTGGGTGTCCATGATCTCGGAGGCCACCGCGCGGCGGCTCATTTGCTCCATGCTGTTGTGGGTGTAGCCGTGGTAGCCGATCTCGTGACCCTCGTCGAAAATCCGCCGGGTGATGTCCGGGTAATCCTGGATCCGGTAGCCGCACAGCAGAAACGTGGCCTTCACCTCCCGCTCCCACAGTCCGTCCAGAAGCCGGCGGGTATACCGCCCGGAGGGCCCGTCGTCAAAGGTCAGCGCCACATATTTTGTCGTTTCCGCCCCGTCCACGGGGATAACCAACAGGCTAAGCACCGCAAGAACCGCCAGAAACCGCCGCATCATACCACCTCCGTCATTTTTTATGTTCCGTCCGAACGCCCCCCATATCCGCAATTTTGATTTGACGTAGCGGCAAAAATGCGGTATACTATAGGTTGGAGGGTTGCGGAATGGATTTGATTTGCCCGATCTGCGGAAGCAAACTGAATATGTTGGACAAATCCCTCGTCTGCGCCGAACATCACTGCTTCGACATTGCCCGGCAGGGCTATGTGAATCTGCTGACGGTTCAGCAGAAGCACTCCCTGCATCCGGGGGACACCCGGGAGCAGGTGCTGTCCCGCCGCGCCTTCCTGGAAGCGGGATACTACGCCCCCATTGCCGATGCCCTGATTGCTGTCGCGAAAGAGTTAACGGTTAACTCAAATGAGATAAGACCTTCCGGCGAGCTTCTGGACGTAGGCTGCGGGGAAGGGTATTACTCCGCACGGCTGGCCGACGCGATGGGGATGCACCTTACCGGGATGGACATCTCCCGGGAGGCCGTCCGCTGCGCCGCCGGGAAATACAAGAACGGTCTGTGGCTCTGCGCCACCGCGTCCCACATTCCTGTGGCCGACCATTCATGCCGCCTGCTCACCAGTCTGTTTGCCCTGACCATGCCGGAGGAATTTAAGCGCGTTCTGCGGCCGGATGGGTACTTTCTTCAGGTGCTGGCGGCGGAAGACCATCTGTTGGGACTCAAGTCCATCATTTACGACCGTCTGATTGAAAAGCCCAAGGACACCGTCCCGGACGTGCCGGGCTTCACCCTTGTGAAATCCGTCCCCATTCGGTTCACCTTCACCGTGGAAGGGGAGCAGGTGGAAAATCTTCTTTCCATGACGCCCCACGTTTTCCGCATCGGCCAGGACGGCGCTCAGCGCCTGCGAGAGACAAATTCCCTGACGGACACCGCCAGCTGCGTCTTGAATGTGTTCCGTCCCCAATAACATTCCCCCGCAAGGTGGATGTATGTCTGGAAAAAAGTCGAAAATAGGTGTCCTTCTGCCAGATTTGCCGATATTATAAATTAATGGAGTTACCTTATGCTGGATAAACTACAGGCCATCTGTAACAAATACGAGGAGCTTTCCGCCAAGTCCGAGCAGCCGGATTTTTACGCCGACCCGCAAAAGGCGGCGAAGCTGCTTCGGGAAAAAAATGACCTGGAACCCATCGTGGAAGCCTTCCGCGCCTACAATCAGGCGCAGCAGGACATGGCGGACGCCCAGGAGCTGATGGCAGACCCGGAAATGAAGGAGCTTTGCCAGGAAACCTACGCCGCCGCCAAGGCGCAGAAGGAAGCGCTGGCCGAAAAAATTCAGATTCTGCTGCTTCCCAAAGACCCCAATGACGAGAAAAACGTCATTATGGAGATTCGCGGCGGCGTCGGCGGCGAGGAAAGCGCCCTGTTTGCCCACAGTTTGTTCCGGATGTACTCCATGTACGCCGCGAAAATGGGCTGGAGCATCGAGCTGATGAACCTGAACGAAACGGAGCTGGGAGGCGTCAAGGAAGCGGACTTCATTGTCAGCGGCCGGGGCGCGTATTCCAGGCTGAAATACGAGTCCGGCGTTCACCGGGTGCAGCGGGTTCCCGAAACGGAGTCCGGCGGCCGCGTCCACACCTCCACGGCAACCGTCGCGGTTCTGCCGGAAATGGAGGAGGTGGACGTGCAGATCAACCCCGCCGACATTGAAATGCAGGTCTACCGTTCCAGCGGCGCGGGCGGTCAGCACATCAACAAGACATCCTCCGCCGTGCGGCTGATCCACAAGCCAACAGGCATCGTGGTCGCCTGTCAGGAGGAACGAAGCCAGATCCAGAACCGGGAAAAATGCATGCGGATGCTGGCCAGCAAGCTCTACGAAATGGAGCAGGAGCGCCTGGACAGCGAAGTCACCGGTCTGCGCCGCAG
>CAKTKF010000298.1 GCA_934569215.1 uncultured Oscillospiraceae bacterium | reverse complement strand
ATGGCGCGGTGCATGGAGACGGAAAACCGCCATCTCCACGAAAACCCCTGCCATATCGGCTACCCCGGCGTCCGGGAAACAATGGAGGAACTGGCGAAAACCCACCGCCTGTTCATCGTCAGCAACAGTCAGCAGGGCTATCCGGAGCTGTGCATTTCCAAGCTGGGGCTGACCGGCTGCATCACCGGCCATCTGTGCTTCGGCGACACCGGCACCAGCAAGGGAAAGACCATCCGCACACTGATGGAGAAATACAACATCACCTCCTGCGCCTACATCGGCGACACCCAGGGGGATTACGAGGCCACGGTGGAAGCGGGCGTCCCCTTCCTCTGGGCAAGCTACGGCTTCGGCACCCCGGCGGGGTACGCCGGGAAAATCGATTCCTTTGAGGAATTGCTAAAGCTGTAAACGTTACGGAGGTTCCATGAGTATTTCCATCGACACTTACTGCCTGCAATGCCTTCTGCGGCGGAACATCGCCCTCGCCCAGACTCTGGGGTCGGAGGAGCAGGCAATGGCCTTTGCCAAAGAGATCATGAAGCTGTATTTGGCCGCACCGGAGGGGGTATCCTCTCCCTGGTTCGGGCCGAAGATCGCCGATCTGCTTCACGACATGTACGGCCTTGACTATGACCGTTTCCGTCAGGAAAAGCTGGATTCCAACCGCTTCGTGCTGGAACGGCTTCCCGCAATTCGGGAGAAGGTCACCGCCGCAAAGGACCCGGTTTTCGCGGGGCTGCAATTCGCCATTCTGGGGAATTATCTGGACTTTTCCGCCTTGCAGGGGCAGGTCAGCTTTGAAAAGCTGGAGGAAATGCTGGACAAGGCGCTGGAAATGGAGCTGGACGATCAGGTGTACGCTTACCTTTGCCGGGATTTGCGCCGGGGCGGAAAGCTGGTGTATCTGACGGACAACGCCGGAGAGATCGGCTTTGACCGGGTGCTGGCCGAGGCCATCGCGGCGGCGTATCCGGATATTTCCGTCACCTTCTGCGTCCGGGGCGCCATCGCCCAGAACGACGCGACCCGGGAGGATGCCGCCGCCGTGGGCATCCCCTTCCCGGTGATCGACAACGGCAACCGGGTGGCGGGCACCCAGCTGGACATGCTAAGCCCGGAAGCCGCCGCTGCGCTGTCCGGCGCGGACGTGATTCTCGCCAAGGGCATGGCCAATGCGGAAACAATGCTTGGCTGCGGGTACAACGTATACTATGCGTTCCTGGTAAAATGCCAGCGCTTCGTCACCCGCTTCGGCAAGCCCGTGTTCACCCCCATGCTGGTGAAGGAACGGGAATAAACAGCGCCTCTCTCTGCTGCGGGTGCAGCAGAGAGAGGCGCGTCCTTACCAACAGTCCCGTCGACCGGCGGGGCTGTTTTGCATATCGATTAGGGAAGCTCTGATGAAATCGGCGAGAGTGGACAGCGAGCGACATTTTTCTTGCCGAATTGTGCGGTGTTGCTTTAAATTCCTCGAATCAAGCAGCTTCCCAAAAGGAACAATCCAGCCAGCAGCACCATACAGTTTGTGAAAAAGCGAAACCGTTTCCCATCCAGCCGCCTCTGAAGCCGTTCACCCAGCAGAACACCTGCCAAAGCGGGAATCAAACCGATGCGTACAAGATACAGATTCTCGCCGGAATACAGTCCCTGGTGGGCAAACGAAACCAGCATATAGCCGTTCAGAATCATCCAGATAAAGGACAACGTCCCCCGCTGCTCCTGCTTTCCTTTCAAGCGAGACATGGAATAGAGAATCAGCAGCGCGCCGCCTGACAGAAAAGCACCGTGAATCAGCCCCGCAGCCAGCAACACCAGATCATCCAGAAGCATCGGAATCCGGACGGCCTTTTTTATGAAGAAATTTTGAAGAGCTGCTCCGATGACCAGCAGACTGTAAAGCAACAAAACCTCAGGCCGATACAGTATATGGAGTATCCTTTGAGCAAGAAGCACACCGATGGCCATAAAGACGGCAATCTTGATAACCTCTTTCCAGTTGATATTCCGATAGCAACGCAGCAGCGGATAGACAAAACTGACAAAGCCCACCGCATTTACCACCACCCGGGCACTGTCGCCTCCCAGCAAGGCGATGGCGAAGGGCATCGCCAGTATAGAACCGGCACAGGCACCGATCGTCTGGATCAGGTTAAAGGAAAACACCAGAACCAGGTACAGAAGAATTTGCACAGTTATGACGCCTCCGTTCCGGCAAACGTGCCAAAATTTGATAATATTTCGGACACAGATTTCCATGACCGGCGCAGAGCCCACTCAAAGAGCCAAGCCGTGTCTTTCTTGGGCAAACGTCTGCACATTCTGCCGCCGATGTCACTGCCCGGTACCCGCGAAGTACACCATCCCCTG
>CAKTKF010000297.1 GCA_934569215.1 uncultured Oscillospiraceae bacterium | reverse complement strand
CTGGACGAGGCCATGCGGGCGAACTTAAGTACCGTGCGCATCATCCACGGCAAGGGAACCGGCGCGCTGCGTGCCGCCGTGCAGCAGTCCCTGAAAAAGAATAAGTTCGTCAAGAGCTTCCGCCTTGGCGTGTACGGCGAGGGCGAAGACGGCGTGACCATTGCTGAGTTCCGTTAAAAATTTCCAGCATTAGGAAATGAAGCCGCTTTTTCCGGTACGAAGGGACGGGTTTCCTAAGGTGTTGTGAAAACAGAACGAAAAACAGTTGACATTTTCAGTAAAAATAGCTATCATATATCTAGACCCGTCGTATCCGCGTGGATATGATGAAAAGGAGTGAATGGATATGTTCAACAAAGAAGTGGTGGTTCGTTGTGAATCCGGCCTGCATAACCGACAGGCGACCTACTTCGTACAGAAGGCCAACGAATTTGAAAGCAGCATCTGGCTGGAATCCGGCAGCCGCAGGATGAACGCCAAGAGCTTGCTGGGTATCATGTCTCTGGGTGTTGTGACCGGTACTACCGTGACCCTGAGCGCCTCCGGCCCCGATGCGGAGTCCGCCGTCAACGCCCTGGACGCACTGCTCCAGAGGGACGTGTATTAAGATATTCGCTTACTTAGCCGCCTCAATGCCCCAAGCATTGGGGCGGTACTTTTTAGCGCTCGTGAGGGGAAGACCATGACCTTTGATGAACTGAAAGAAAAAGCCCTGTCCCTGCCCTATGCCCCCGGCGTGTATATCATGCGGGACAAGACGGACAAGGTCATCTACGTGGGCAAGGCGAAGAAGCTGAAAAACCGGGTCAGCCAGTATTTTCAGGACACGGCGTCCCACACCCCGAAAACCCGGCTGATGGTGAGCAAAATTCACCATTTTGACGTCATTGTCGCCGCTTCCGAATTTGAAGCGCTGGTGCTGGAATGCTCCCTCATCAAGCGCTATATGCCCAAATACAACATTCTATTGAAGGATGACAAGGGCTACCCCTACCTAAGGCTTAACATGAAGGACATTTACCCGGTCATCACCATGGTCAGCAAACCGGCGGACGACGGCGCGGATTATTACGGCCCCTACGGCGGCAGAGCCGTGACCCACGATGTGATGGAGGCCATTCGCCTGACCCTCAAGCTGCCCGGCTGCCACAAGCAGTTCCCCCGGGATGTCGGCAAGGAGCGCCCCTGCCTGAACTATCACATGAACCAGTGCGCCGGGTGGTGCCAGGAGAGCAAAAGCTGCACCGAGTACCGGGAAACCATGCTCCAGGCGCGGGAGCTTTTGAAGGGGAATTACAAGGCGGTGGCCGAGCAGCTTCGCGGGCAGATGCTCACCGCCGCGGACAACCTGGAATTTGAGCTGGCGGCCAGTCTCCGCGACCGCCTGAACGCGGTAGAAAATTTGGGACAGAAGCAGCTGGTGACAGCCGGGACGTTGGCGGATACCGACGTGGTCGGCTACGGGGAGACCGAGGCCAAGGCGTGCTTTGCCGTTCTGCATTTCTCCGGCGGCAATCTGCTGGACAAGGACTACGAGGTGTTTTCCAGACCCGACGATAAGCTGGAAGCCGTTTCCAGCCTGCTTAAGCAGTTCTACCTGAGCCGCGGCATCGCCCCCAGGCGGGTTCTGCTGCCCTTTGAGATCGACGACGGCGAGCTGTTCGCCGAGCTGCTGGAACAGCAGTACGGGCGGCGGCCGAAGCTCCACGTCCCCCAGCGGGGCGACAATCTGCGTCTGGTGGAGCTGGCCTGCAAAAACGCCTTTGAGGAAGCTGAGCGTGTCACCGGCAGGGAAGAGCGTGTCAGCGCGACGCTGACGCTGCTTGGGAAAATGCTGGCCATTCCCGCCCCGAAACGGATGGAATCCTTCGATATTTCCAACATTTCCGGCACGGACATCGTCGCCAGCATGGTGGTATTTCAGGAGGGAAAGCCGAAGAAAAGCGACTACAAGCGCTTCAAGGTGGAGGGGCTGACCGATCAGGACGACTACGCCTCCATGCGTCAGGTCGTGACCCGGCGGTTTGTCCACTATAAGGCGGGGGACAAGGGCTTTGACGAAGCCCCCGACCTGCTGCTCATCGACGGCGGCGTGACTCACGCGAAGGTGGCCGTGGCTGCGCTTCAGGAGCTGAACCTGTCCTTCCCGGTGTTCGGCATGGTGAAGGACGACCGGCACCGCACCCGTGCGCTGGTGACCCCGGAGGGGGAGGAGATCCGCATTGACAACAATCAGGCGATTTTCTCCCTCATCGGCCAGATCCAGGAGGAGACCCACCGCTTCGCCATCACCTACCACCGCCAGCTCAGGAGCAAGCGTCTGCGGTATTCCGAGCTGGACGGCATTCCCGGTATCGGGGCAAAGCGGAAGCAGGAGCTG
>CAKTKF010000296.1 GCA_934569215.1 uncultured Oscillospiraceae bacterium | reverse complement strand
TCCCCGCAGGCGTTGCGCAGCGCCGCGTAGGAAATGGCTGCCACGATGGAGTCCGTGTCCGGGTTCCGGTGGCCGGTAACATAGATGGGATCCATAAGATAACCTCCTTACTTTGTCGGGAAGGGTCAGACGGTGACCTCTCCCGCGAGATTCTGGCTGAACAGCTCCGAAACCTGCGCCTGGCCCATGCCCTGACCGATCGCCCACATGAGCTTGGTCATGGCGGCTTCGGAGGTCATGTCCCGCCCTTGGATGACGCCCAGCTCCAGTAGCTTGCTGCCCACCTGATACACCTGCAAATCGGCGCTGTCGTACAGACATTGGGTGGTCACCACCACACTGACGCCGTCCTCCACGCAGCGGTGGATGCCCCGCAGTCCCCGGTGCAGCACATTGACGCCTCCAAGTCCGAAGGCTTCGATGACGATGCCCTTGTAGCCCATGGCCGCCAGCATGTCGAATATGGCCGGATTCAGTCCCGGGGTGAGCTTCAGGAGGAAAACCTCCTTGCTGATGTCGGAAAGCAGCCTGCTTTCACCGGTTCGCTGGGGCAGCACGTCGGCGTCCACCACCAGTCCCCGGTTGCTGACCAGGGCGGCATACCGGGCGTTGACGCTTTCAAAGGCGGAAAAGCCGGACGCCCGAACCTTTACCGCCCGGCAACCCAGCATGACCTTCCGGTCAAAGGCCAGAAACACGCCGGGCGCGCCGGAAGCCGCCATGGCGAAAGCGGTGCGCAGGTTATCCGGGCCGTCGCTGAGCATGTCCGCCAGGGGCAGCTGAGAGCCGGTGAACACCACCGGAATATCGATATTGGGCAGCATGAAAGTCACGGCGGAGGCGGTATAAGCCATGGTATCGGTGCCGTGGGAGACCACGATCCCGTCGTAGCCCGCCCGATCCTCAAAAATGTGCCGGGCGATCAGCTGCCATTCCTCCGGACGGATGTTGGAGGAATCCAGACAGATCACGTCCTTCACGGAGATGTCGTAATAGGTACGCAGCTGTTCCAGCTCCCGCTCCATCACCTCGGAGCGCCGGGGTTCCAGCCCTTCCCCGCCGGGAACGGACGCAATGGTGCCGCCGGTGGTGAGAAGAAGGATTTTTTTCTTTGCAGTCATTGGCGACCTCGCACAACATTTTGGTTGCGAAAGCCCAAAAACGGAGGAAAAATATCCCTCCCGGGGCAATCTGCTACTATTATACCTTCCCATGGGGAAAATAGCAAGAAAAATAACACCCCGGAAGAAATCTCCCGGGGTGCAGATTATAACAATCAGTCAGCGACGTAGGGCAGCAGGGCGATCTGACGGGCGCGCTTGATGGCGGTGGTCAGGTCACGCTGATGAGCGGCGCAGGTACCGGTGGTACGGCGGGGCAGGATCTTGCCGCGCTCGGATAGGTAACGGCGGAGCTTAGCGGTGTCCTTGTAATCGATGCTGGTCACCTTATCCACGCAGAACGCGCAAACCTTCTTGCGCTTACGCGGACGCATACGCTGTTCGTTAGCCATGGTGTTTCCCTCCTTGTAAGTCTTAGTAGAAAAGTTCGGTAAAGTTTAGAAGGGTAATTGAGCGTCGTCGTCCTCCAGCATCGCAAAGTCGGATGCGGGAGCAGCGGCCGGGGCGGAATATCCGCCGCCGTAGCTGGGTGCGGGCGCGGGATTGCTGTTATAGCCGCTATTATTGCTATAGCTGTTGCTGTAACTGGAAGCTCCCTCGTTACCGCGCTTGCTTTCGCCGAAATAAACGTTGTCCGCGACAACCTCGGCGGAACGGCGCTTGTTGCCTTCTTTGTCGGTCCAGGAACGAATCTGGAGCCGGCCGGAAACCACGATCATGGAACCCTTGGTGAAATACTTGGAGACAAATTCTCCCGTCTGACGCCAGGCAACACAATCGATGAAGTCGGTTTCCTTTTCGCCGCCGTCTCTGCCGCCGAAGTCACGATCGACAGCCACGGAAAAGCTGGCAACGGCGATGCCGCTGCCGGTACGGCGAAGCTCGGGGTCACGGGTCAGGCGACCCATGATGACAATGTGGTTCAGCATAAATTACGCCTCCACAGCGGTGGTCAGGCAGCGCATAACGCCTTCGGTGATCTTCATAACACGCTCCAGCTCCGCGGGGAACTCGGGCTTGCTCTCGAAGTTCATCAGGACGTAGTAGCCCTCGGCCATGTCGTTGATGGGATACGCCAGACGACGCTTGCCCCACTCATCGACAGAAGCGAGAGTACCCTCCGCCTCCACCATTGCCTTGAACTTTTCCACAAGTGCTGCGGTACCCTCCTCGCCCAGAGTGGGGTCGATGATGTAGAGCACCTCATACTTACCGGTGATCTTAGCCATGTTGATTGCACCTCCTTTTGGACTTTTGGC
>CAKTKF010000295.1 GCA_934569215.1 uncultured Oscillospiraceae bacterium | reverse complement strand
AGCAGGTTCTGATCCCCCGGGTCTACACCAACAAGCCCCGCACCACCGGCGACGGCTATAAGGGACTTCTCCACCAGCCCGACCCCCGGAAAACCTCCGATATGCTGGAAGGCGTCATCGCCATCCGCCGCCTGCATACCAATGTGCTTGCCAACACCGGCCTTCCCACCGCCGACGAAATGCTCTACCCCGACAATTACCGCTATCTTTCCGACCTGCTGTCCTACGTGGCGGTGGGGGCGCGGAGCGTGGAAAATCAAGAGCACCGTCTGACCTCCAGCGGCATCGATATCCCCGTGGGCATGAAAAACCCCACCAGCGGGGATATTTCCGTCATGCTCAACTCCATCATGGCTGCCCAGCACCCCCACACCTTCATCTACCGGGGCTGGGAGGTGGACACCACCGGCAATTCCCTCGCCCATGCCATCCTCCGGGGCTACGTGAACAAGCACGGCGAGTCCATGCCCAACTACCACTTTGAAGAGCTGGAACGGCTGCACAACGCCTACACCGCCAAGGGCTTACAAAACATGGCGCTGATCGTAGATGCCAACCACGCCAATTCCGGCAAAAAGTATCAGGAGCAGCCCCGCATTTGCAAGGAAGTGCTGCATTCCTGCCGCCACAGCGGGGACATCAAGTCCATGGTCAAGGGCTTCATGGTGGAATCCTACCTGGAACCCGGCTGCCAGAAGATCGGCGACGGCGTTTACGGCAAGTCCATCACCGACCCCTGTCTTGGTTGGGATGAGACAATTCGCTTGGTTCAGGATATTGCGGATTTGATCTGAATGTGCTATACTGGGTGCTATCAAGCCTAAAAATGGAGTGATGCAATATGACAGCAGAACAAATGGTGCAGTATGCCTACGAGGAAGGCTTTTCCGCCGCCGCAGTGGTGGATACCGCCGACATCGTTTTTGACCCTTCGTTCCGGCCCTACTGCGTGGAAAACCTCTGCGGGCAGTACGGCGCGAACCATTCCTGTCCCCCGGACTGCGGCACGCCGGAGGAAATGAAGCAGAAGATCCTTGCCCACAAAAAGGCGCTGGTGCTGCAAAGCATCTGGCAGCTGGAAAGCTATACCGACACCCCCGCCATCAAGAAGGGAAAATCCGGCCACAACACTGCCGCCATCCGCCTGATGAAGCGTTGCCGTGAAGAAGGGTGCGACGGCTTTCTGGTGGGCGCCAGCGGCTGTGCCCTGTGTTCCCCCTGCACGAGGAAAAATAATGAGCCATGCCGGTTCCCCGACCTGAAATATTCCTGCATGTCTGCCTACTGCATTTTCGTCAAGAAGCTGGCAGACCTGTGCGGCATGGAATACACCTGCGGCGATGGCCTGATCGCGTTTTTCGGAATGTACGTATTTGAATAATTTGCAGTAAAAAAGTTCCCGTTTCCTGTAGGAAACGGGAACTTTTCTGCAATTTATAGATTTGTATAGCCCATCAGGCTTTCGTCCACTACGGCGGCGGTGTCCCGGCCTTCCCGCAGCGCCCATACCACAAGGCTCTGCCCCCGGCGCATATCGCCGCAGACAAACACCTTGGGCTGATTCGTCGCGTACTCCACGTCCGCCACATTGCCCCTAGGGGTCATATCCACGCCGAAAGCTTCGGCAACGTAGCTCTCGCAGCCCAGGAATCCCGCCGCGATAAGCACCAGATCGCACTCCACGGAGAATTCCTCCCCGGTGGGAACCATCATCCGCCGTCCGTCCACCACCTTGCTTTCCAGACGGGCAATGAGCGCCCCGCAGACCTGTCCGGCTTCGTTCTTGTAGAACTCCTTAACGGTGGTCTGATATTCCCGAGGGTCACGGCCGAAGACGGCAATGGCCTCCTGCTGGCCGTAGTCGGTCTTCAGCACCCGCGGCCACTCCGGCCAGGCATTGCCGGGAGCGCGGAACTCCGGCGGACAGGGCATCATTTCCAGCTGTAGGATGCCCGTGCAGCCCTGACGGATGGCGGTGCCTACGCAGTCATTGCCGGTGTCGCCGCCGCCGATGACCAGCACCTTCTTGCCCTGGGCGGTGATGGCCTTGCCGTCGGCGAAATTCGAGTCAAGCAAGCTCTTGGTCACACTGGTCAGGTAGTCCACGGCGAAGTAGATTCCCTCGGCGTCCCGTCCGGGTACGCCGATGTCCCGGGGCTTTTTCGCGCCGCAGCACAGAACCACCGCGTCGTAATTCTCTTTCAGCTCCTCGGCGGAGACGTCACGCCCTACGTCGGCATTTGTGACGAACTCAATGCCCTCGTCTTCCAGGATCTTCACTCGGCGGTCAATGACCCACTTTTCCAGCTTCATGTTGGGGATGCCGTACATCAGCAGACCGCCCACACGGTCGGCACGCTCATACATGGTTACCTTGTGGCCGCGTTTGTTCAGAAGG
>CAKTKF010000294.1 GCA_934569215.1 uncultured Oscillospiraceae bacterium | reverse complement strand
GGTCAGCGACAAGACCCAGGGACTGGATGCCGGGGCGGATGACTATCTTGTGAAGCCCTTTGCCTACGACGAGCTGCTGGCGCGGATTCGCTGCGTTCTGCGGCGGCCGGGGATGATCGCGGACGCCGCCGCCCTCCACTGCGGGGACATCGTCTACAGGCCGGACAGCCTGACCTTACAGCGGGGAGAAATGTCCACGGCGCTTTCCAAGCGGCTGGGGGACTTGCTGGAGCTGTTCGTCCGCAATCCCGGTCAGACCCTGTCCCGACAGACAATTTTACTGCGTGTCTGGGGGATGGAGACGGAGGTCGAAGACGGGAACCTTGACAACTACGTCTATTTTCTTCGCCGCAGTCTGCGGAAGGTGGGCAGCACCCTGTGCCTGACCACCGTCCGGGGCGTGGGCTATCGAATGGAGGAAAAACCACAGTGAAACGTCTGCGGATCAAATTGACGGCCTTCAACACGTTCATTACCGGCATTATCCTCCTGTGCATGACGGTTCTGTGTCTGGTGCTTTCGGAAAAGAGCAGCCGGGCGGACGCGCTTCGCAGCTTCGACGGCCAGTTCACCGCCGCGACGCTGTACTTACAGGGGCAGGACCGGCTGAGCCTGCACTGGCTGGAACGGCTGGAATCCGCCGGAAATTTGCAGATCACCATTCGGGACGGGGGAGCGCCCCTGTTTTCTGCGGGGCTGGTTCCGGAGCGGGGCGGCAGCGCCGCTGTCAAGGCCGGGGAAATTGCCCGGCAGGAGCATGGAATGCCGGAGAAAAACCGGCTGTTCAGCTGTGTGTTCCCCATGACGGAGGCGGGAGAAAGCTATTTTGCCGGAGTGGCGAAGATACCCAAGGCGAAGGGATATCTGGAACTGACGTGCCTGTATCCTCTCCGGGACATGGAGCGGGGACTGGAACACCGGCGCTTCATCGTCGGTCTGGGAAGCGCGGTGGCGGTGGGGCTGCTGGGGCTGTTTTCATGGAAATTTACGGGGCGGATGCTTCAGCCCGTCGAACAGAGCCGCCGGGAGCAGAATCAGTTCATCGCCGCGGCGTCTCACGAGCTTCGCACGCCCCTGACGGCCATGCTTTCCGCCGCTTCCGCCATGGAGCGGGCGGAGGGAACGGAAAAAAGAACCTTCTCGCAGGTCATCCAGCGGGAGGGACACCGCATGGGGCGGCTGATCGGCGACATGCTGAACCTTGCCAGCGCCGACAGCGGCGGCTGGCGGATATCGCCGAAGACAGTGGAGCCGGATGTGCTGGCCTTGGAGCTGTTTGAAGCCTACGCGCCGCAGGCGAGGGAAAAGGGGATCAAGCTCATTCTGGACTTGCCGGAGGACGTTCCCGCTATCACCGCTGACCCGGACAGGCTCAGTCAGGCACTGTCCATCCTGATGGACAACGCTCTCAGCTACACCCCCGTCTCCGGACGGGTGACGCTGGGAATTCGGGTCGTGGGAAAACGGCTGCGCTTTACGGTGACGGACACCGGCCCCGGCGTGCCGGACGGGGAAAAACAGCGGATATTCCAGCGGTTTTACCGCAGTGAAGCGGCGCGTTCCGACCGGAACCACTTCGGGCTGGGCTTAAGCACGGCGTCCGAGATCGTATCCAGCCATCACGGGAGGCTCTGGGTGGAGGATAATCCCCACGGTGGCGCTATGTTCATTCTGGAATTACCTGTAAAATAGAGCTTTCTTAGAGAAAAGCTAGAGACAAAATAGAGAATGGAGACTTACTCTGGTTCCATCACCGGCGGAGAATGCCGCCGGCAGAAAGGAGTAAAAAAGAATGCAACGTTTTTTGGCGTTTCTTCTGGCGATCGCCCTGCTGCTGTCCGGGCTGACCGGCTGCGGGAAACAGGAAATACAACTGCCTGAGGCCACTGCCGCCACAGGCCGCTATGTGGAATCGGAAATTCCCCTTCCCATTGAGGGGTACCCCGCGGACATGGTGCTTTTGTCAGACGGACGGCTTCGTGTCGGCATGATAACCGGGGAGGGCGCGTACAAGGTGTTCACCCGGGAACATAGCGGCGACTGGACGGAGGACGTGACACTGCCCGACAGTATACGGGAGGCGAACGGGGATTGTGACCTGTTCCGGCTTTCTCCCGACGGCTCGGTGTTCTTCTCCTTCATCAAGGACAAGGAAGACGGAACCTATGAATACCATTTCCAGCTGTGTTCCCCCACGGGGGAGTTCCGGGAAATTCCCATAACCTACCCTGAGGTCAACGAAAAAGACGGTTTTCTGATCAGCGGCGCGGACTTTACCGACAGCGGCAGACTGATGCTCCTGTTTGACCTTGAAGATCTGCGGGAAATCAATCTGTCCGATGGCAGTCTCAGCAAGAACCTGAACGAGCAGAGTGCGGTGCTTTCTGTGGCCAGAATGGGCTGCGCGGGGGAGGAC
>CAKTKF010000293.1 GCA_934569215.1 uncultured Oscillospiraceae bacterium | reverse complement strand
GCTATGAGCAGGTCGGTGTCCACCGCCGTCCGGTCGATGACCAGGGGCGCGCCGGAGGGCAGGACGCCGATTTGGACGTTGGAATCCGGGTCAAAGGCGTCGTGAACGACGATTTTCTCGGAACCCGCAATTTCCTTCCCCAGCTTTGCTTCCAGCTCAGCGGTCGTTGTGAGCCGGTGGAAACCGGTGGCTACCAGCAGCGTCACCCGAATCTCCGGATTCCCCTGCCGGAGCTGCGCCAGCATGGGGGGCAGGATGTCCCGGCTGGGTACCGGGCGGGTGTGGTCGGAAATGATGATGGTGCAGCGTTTCTTCCCCGCCGCGAGGGCAGACAGGGTGGGCGTTCCCATGGGCGACGCCATGGCTTCCTCCACCAGCTCCCGGCCGGTGCGGTCGCTTTTCAGCTCGTCCACCCGGGAGGTCAGCAGGCCGTTATAGGGAAATGTAACATCCAGATGGCCTTTGCCGTAAGGAATCGCGATCATAAAGAATCCTCCCACAGGTTTGTCGTCGGGAACCGGCGGCCGGTTCCCTGTCTCTTTTTTAGTAGTTGCCCTTGAAAACGTCCTTCTTGACGGGCGGACGGTAATCGCCGAAGTAAGAGCCGAAGTCCATACCCAGATAGTTGCACAGATCCAGCACTTCCACCATGGTGTTGTCGTTGACGGGGATGCCGTTCTCCATAATGCGCTTCACCGCGGCAACTTCCTTTTCGCCGTGGGTGTAGATACGCTCCTGGCCGTCGGCCTTGGGCGCATCCCGCAGCTCTTGCAGGTAGTTGGAGAAGTGTTCCTTGATGGCGGCAGGATCGCCGAAATAGGCGGGGTTGATGGCCATAAATCCGTGGCAGATCTGACCCTTTCCGCCGGTCATGCAGTAATTGGAGGTAGCGCCCATGGACAGAATGGAGGAGAAGATCTCACACAGCATGCCGTAGCCGTAGCCCTTATGGCTGCCCAGATGCTCCGTGGAGCCGCCCAAAGGCATGATGCCGCCGCCCTTCTTCGCCACGATGTTCGCCAACACGTCGGGGGCGTTGGTGGAGGGGTGACCGTCCTTGTCCAGCGCCCAGCCCTCGGGCAGGGGCTTTTCCATCTTGTTGTACATCTCCAGCTTGCCCCGGGTGACCACCGTGGTGGAAGCATCGAAGAAGAAGTCATAGGGTTCCGCGGGGAACGCGCAGGCGATGGGGTTGGAGCCCAGCATGGCCTTCCGGGCAAAGGTGGGAACCATGATGGCTTCACTGTTGGTGCAGGAGAAGCCCATCAGGCCTTCCTTGCAGGCCATCTTGGCATAATAACCGGCGATGCCGTAGTGATTGGAATTCCGGACGGAGACGATGCCTACGCCGGTAGTCTTAGCCTTCTCAATGGCCATTTCCATGGCACGGTGGGAAACCAGCTGACCCATGGCTTCATGGGCGTCGATGACGGCGGAGATGGGAGTCTCAAAAACAACCTCGGGCTTGGCATGGACGTCGATCATGCCTTTTTCGATGCACTTGTGGTAGCGCACCATCCGCTGCATACCGTGGGACTCGATGCCGTACAGATCGGCGGTCAGCAGAACGTCCTGGATAATATCCGCCTCGGCCTCGGTGAAGCCGAATTTCTGAAACGCTTCCATGCACAGTCGGTGCAGCGTATCGTAAGACCAGTGTTGATATGCCATAGGAATACCTCATTTCTAAAATTTTTAAGATTCATTTGTTGTGTGTGAAGCACTTATTTCTGTGCGGCGTTGCTTCAAGTTTATCATAAAAAGGGAACTTTGAAAAGACATTTCTTAACAGTTCACGTTTTATTTACTTATCCGATTGTCATGATTCATCCCAAGCTCCCGCTCGTGGAGGATCACGCCGTTGTTTCTCAGGGTCTGCTGCAATTGCCGGATATCCATTGCGGAAAAATCCTCCGTCAGGGCAGCCGCAGTACCGGCGGCCTGGCCGGTGACGGCGCAGCACGGGATCACCCGCATGATGTCCCACATAGCGTCCGTCACAGAGGTGCACCGCCCCGCCATGATCAGATTCTTCACCTTGGAAGAATGCAGCGTGGAAAACGGCACCTCGTAGATCGGCCCCCGCTTTCTCCAGTCGGAGACCATGCCCACGGAATCAGCAAAATACTTATGCATTTCCCCGTCGTCCAGGGTGTACTCCCCCTGAATCCGCCGGGTCATACGCAGCTGGGGCGTCGTAGCAATGGCGGTGGGAACCCAGGAAGGGTCGTCCCGGCGCTTTTTCCGGATGTCATTCAGGGTGGAGGCGTGGGAATGCTGCATCATTTCCGACACTTCCCCGAAGTCCAGGCCGCCAAACCGGCGGTCAAGCAGAGGGCGCTCTGTCCGATCGGCTTTGTCCTCCTCAGGCACGTCGGAAAAGCCCAGCATGTTGAGCCGGTAGCCCTCGCTGCCCAGA
>CAKTKF010000292.1 GCA_934569215.1 uncultured Oscillospiraceae bacterium | reverse complement strand
TCGCCCAGGCGGGGCTTCAATACGGGAAGGACAAATATGACCGGGAGCGATATGAAGAGCTGCGGCAAATCGCTGCCGAGATGATCTCCGAGAAAACGGAAATTTCCATGGAAAAAATCTACGGTTTATTCTGCAATGAAAGCGGCTATCAGACCCCGAAAATCGATACCCGAGCTGCCGTATTTATCGACGGCAAAATCCTTCTCGTCCATGAAAACAACGGCACCTGGTGCCTGCCCGGCGGCTGGTGCGACGTTGATCAGTCCATCGCGTCCAACACCGAAAAGGAAGTCCGGGAGGAAGCCGGATTTACCGTCACGGCGCAGCGACTGATCGCCGTTCAGGACTGGCGGAAGCACAACGTCACGAACTACGTCTACGGGGTTATGAAGTGCTTTGTGCTGTGCAAATACGAAAGCGGCGAATTTCAGAAAAATATTGAAACAACCGGCGTCGGCCTGTTTGGCAGAGATGAAATCCCCAGCGATCTTGCCGTGGAAAAGACCTCCCGGGAACAGATTCTGATGTGCTTCGACGCATTGGATAACCCCCTCTCCCCTACTCTGTTCGATTAGCCGTGTTTTGGATGCAAAAACCGGCTTGTATTTTTCAGGGCATATGGTATACTGTTACTGCTTTCAGACTATGACACTGGGGGATTCCCATGGACTATAACATTTTACTGGATCTTGCCACCGACCTTGGCTATGAGCTTGCCATGTGCGGCGCGGAGACCTTCCGGGTGGAGGAAAGCGTCAGCCGGGTGCTGAGCAGCTATGGCATTGCGTCGGAAGTGTTCGCCATTCCCAATTATCTGATCGTCACCGTCATGATGGAGGACGGCACCCCCATCACCCGGATGCGCCGCATCGGCTCCCATGGCAACGATCTGGACGCAGTGGAAAAATTCAGCGGCCTGAGCCGCGCCTATTGCAGTAAACGGCCGGAGCCGAAGGAAGCCCAGCGGTGGCTGGATGTCGCCCGCTCCCAACGGCTAACCTACCCGGTTCCCATCATCTATCTGGGGTATTTTCTGGGCGCTCTGGGCTTCGGGCTGCTGTTCGGCGGCAATCTTCTGGACGGGCTTTGCGCCGGCATCTGCGGGATACTGGTGGGGCTTGTGATCCGGTTCCTGGACGCCCAGGATACCAATCAGTTCTTCCGAACCATCGCCGCTTCCTTTCTCATGGCGCTGCTGGCCTACGCTTTCGGCGCATTGGGCGTCGCCAGGAATCCCGACGCCGTTACCATCGGCGCATTGATGATCCTCGTCCCCGGCTTGCTGTTTACCAATGCCATGCGGGACATCATCTACGGCGACACCAATTCCGGCATCAACCGAATCGTGCAGGTGTTTCTGATTGCAGCGGCTCTGGCCGTTGGAACAGCGACGGCCTGGTCTCTCGCCGAGCGGCTGTGGGGCGCACCGGTCTCCGCCCCCGCCGTTAATCACTCCATTCTGGCGCAGTGCCTGTTCGCGTGCATCGGCTGTTTTGGGTTCTCCATTCTGTTCAATATTCATGGCCCCGGGGGCATTCTTTGCACCATCGGCGGCATTGCGTGCTGGGTGGTGTTCTGGCTCAGTCAGCGGCTGGGATTCAGCGAGATCCTATCCTATTTCTGGGCTTCTCTGTTTGCGTCGTTATACTCCGAAATTATGGCAAGAATCCGCAAATATCCCGCCATTTCCTATCTGCTGGTATCTGCCTTCCCCTTGATTCCCGGCGCGGGGGTGTACTACACCATGAACTTCGCCGTGCGGGGAGAAATGGACATGTTTGCCTACAGGGGCATGAACACCGCCGCCATTGCCGGAATCATGGCAGTAGGCATCCTGCTGGGGTCTACCGTGTTCCGGATGTACGCTCAGTGGAAATCCCGCAGAAAGGGCAAATTGAAAACATAAAAATCGGGAGGAAGCGCGTGGCTTCCTCCCGATTTTTATGCCAACTGTGAAAAAACGTCCCCAAGACTTTCGTGCAGCACCAGATCGGCGCTGCCGTCATAGGGCGTCTCGTCCCGGTTGATAAGCACCAGGCGGTTGCCCCGGTAGTAGTTGATCAGTCCTGCCGCAGGATACACCGTCAGGCTGGTTCCGGCCACGATGAGCATGTCCGCACTGCGGATGGCCTTCACGCTGCCTGCAATAGTCTGCTCGTCCAGCCCTTCTTCATAGAGCACCACATCCGGCTTGACAATGCCGCCGCAGCTGCACCGGGGAATGCCCGGGGCATTTTTGACAAATTCGGCGCTGTAGAACTTGCCGCAGCGGGTGCAGTAATTGCGCAGCACCGAGCCGTGCAGCTCGTAGACCTTTTTCGACCCTGCCTTCTGGTGCAGGCCGTCGATGTTCTGGGTCACCACTGCCAGGAGCTTTCCCTCCTGCTCCCACTTTGCGAGAATCCTGTGGGTGATATTGGGCTCGAAG
>CAKTKF010000291.1 GCA_934569215.1 uncultured Oscillospiraceae bacterium | reverse complement strand
TCATCTTCCAGTTGCCGGCAATAACGGTCTTGCGGTATTTTCTGTTCATGATTCCATTTCTCCTTTTATTGGTAGGGATGTAGGGAATCTCTGAATAAATTGCCTTCGGCCGAGCAGCGGATCTTTTTCTCTATCCGTGCGGCTTCAAAAACGCGAAATACATACAGTATTCCTCCGCTTTTGAACCCTTCGGCTAGAGAAAAATCTCTCGCTGTCGGCTCTCGTCGATTTAATCAGAGCTTCCTTAATAGAAACTCGATTCCCGGATCATTTATCTTCCAGGCAGGCAATGCCGGGCAGCTCCAGGCCTTCCAGGAATTCCAGAGAAGCGCCGCCGCCGGTGGAAATGTGGGTGATCTTGTCGGCAAAGCCCAGCTGCTCGCAGGCCGCAGCGCTGTCGCCGCCGCCGACGATGGTGGTGGCGCTGGAATCCGCCAGAGCCTGTGCCATGGCGATGGTGCCCTTGGCCAGAGTGGGATTCTCAAACACGCCCATGGGGCCGTTCCAGACGACAGTCTTGGCGCCCTTCACCGCGTCGGCGAACAGGGCACAGGTCTTCTCGCCGATGTCCAGGCCTTCCTTGTCGGCGGGGATGGCAGCGGCGTCAACGGTGGTAACGTCGATGGGGCCGTCGATGGGGTTGGGGAAGGAATCGGCAACGACCACGTCAACCGGCAGGAGCAGCTTGACGCCCTTGGCTTCCGCCTTGGCCATCATGTCCTTGCAGTAGTCGATCTTGCTCTCGTCCAGCAGGGACTTGCCAACGGCGTAGCCCTTGGCGGCCAGGAAGGTGTAGGCCATGCCGCCGCCGATGATCAGGGTATCCACCTTTTCCAGCAGGTTATTGATAACATTCAGCTTGTCGGAGACCTTTGCGCCGCCCAGAACAGCGACGAAGGGACGCTCGGGGTCGGACAGGGCCTTGCCCATAATGGAAACTTCCTTCTGAACGAGGAAGCCGCTGACGGCGGGCAGATAATCGGCCACACCGGCGGTGGAAGAATGGGCGCGGTGGGCGGTGCCGAAGGCGTCGTTGACGAAAATATCCGCCAGGGAAGCCAGAGCCTTGCTCAGCTCGGGATCGTTCTTGGTCTCGCCCTTCTCAAACCGGGTGTTCTCCAGCAGCATCACGTCGCCGTCCTTCAGAGCGGCGGCCTTGGCCTTGGCATCCTCGCCGGCCACGTCGGCAGCCATGACAACTTCCTTGCCCAGCAGCTCGCTGATGCGCTTCGCCACGATCTTCAGGCTCAACTCGGGCTTCCATTCGCCCTTGGGCTTGCCCATGTGGGAGCAGAGGATGACCTTTGCGTTGTGGTCAACCAGATACTTGATGGTGGGCATGGCGGCGACGATCCGCTTGTCGGAGGTGATGACGCCGTTCTTGGTGGGAACATTGAAGTCGCAGCGGCACAGGACCCGCTTGCCGGCCACGTCGATGTCCTCGATGGACTTCTTATTGTAGTTCATGGTAATTCCTCCATATCCTCGGGAGGTCACTCCCGCATTTTACCAAAGTCGCGCAAATTGGGAAACGACAGCTGACGCAGTGCTTCGTAGACGGTGACGGCAACCGCATTGCTCAGGTTCAGGCTCCGGGCATCCGGACGCATGGGAATGCGAACACACGCGTCGTAGTGCGCCCGAAGGAAGTCCTCCGGAAGTCCCTTGGTCTCCTTGCCGAAAAACAGGTAGCAGCCGTCGTGAAAAGCGGCCTCGGTGTAGCTCCTGGGCGCTTTCGTGGACAGGCACCACATTTCCTCCACCTGATTCTTCGCGAAGAAGTCCTCCAGATTTTCGTAGTCCCGAACCTCCACCATGTGCCAGTAATCCAGGCCTGCACGGCGGACGGCCTTCTCGGAGATGTCAAAGCCCAGCGGCCGTATCAGGTGCAGACGGCAGCCTGTTGCGGCGCAGGTGCGGGCGATGTTCCCGCAGTTCTGCGGGATCTCCGGCTCCACCAGTACAATATTCAGCATGCACATCACCCCGGTGGCAGTCGCGTCGGACTGTTTTCTCAAAATCCGCTCGTCCTCTATTGTAAGCCAAACGGGCGGTAAAATCAATCGTGAAAATTGTTGATTTTCAACTTTTTTATAGTATTCACATAAAAAAAGGACATTGGGACAGAATTTTGTGAAAAATGCAGTAACTTGCATAATTTATGCCGTTTTTTCGGAAAAATCCCTCCCGATGCAAGAAAAAACGCTTCCAAAAAGCCAACCGGGAACCTAGGAAAATCCCGGTTCCCGGTGTGATTCCGTTACATTCTGCCTTTAGCGGTTTTTTCTTGCTTTGCAAGGGAAAATGTCATTTCCCTGCCCGTCCGTAGAGCTTGGTGGTGGCGTAAATCCTTGCAGCCAGGGCGTCGGAATCGAAGCCCTTTTCCGCGCGCCACGTCCAGTTGGCGCTGGACAATGTGCCGGGGAAATTCAT
>CAKTKF010000290.1 GCA_934569215.1 uncultured Oscillospiraceae bacterium | reverse complement strand
AAGCCGATGCGGAACTGGTTCTGCAGCAGCTCGCCCACGCAGCGCAGGCGGCGGTTGCCCAGATGGTCGATATCGTCAGGGGTGCCGACGCCCATGGCCACGCAGTTCAGGTAGTTGATGGAGGCCATGATGTCGTCCACAATGATGTGCTTGGGAATCAGGTCGTCGATCCGGTCGGCGATGGCTTCCTTCCAGCCGTCGGCGGGGACGGTCTCCAGCATTTCCTTCAGAACCGGGAAATGCACCTTCTCCCGGACGCCGTATTCCTTGGGATCAAAGTCCACGAAGGCATCCATATAGACCATGTTGTTGGAGAACACCTTGACATTGGTATCGCCGACCTTGATGACAGCCTCGTTGACGCCCTTGCGGCTCAGCTCATGGGCCTGGGCGCGGGAGATGAATTCCCCGGGCATGACCAGAATTTCGCCGGTCATGGGGTCGGCAATAGGCTCGGCCGCTTCCTGACCGGACAGGCGGCTCCAGATGTCCATCTTCTTATTGAACTTATACCGGCCGACGGTGCTCACGTCATAGCGGTGGGCGTCGAACAGCAGCCCTTCCAGATGGGCAGTGGCGGTCTCCACCGTGGGAGGCTCACCGGGACGCAGGCGGCGGTAGATTTCCAGCAGGGACTCCTCCCGGGTCTTGCAGGGATCCTTGTCGATGGTCGCAAGAATCCGGGCGTCCTCGCCGAACATCTGCTTGATCTGCTCATCGGTCTGCACGCCCAGGGCGCGGATCAGGCAGGTAATGGGCAGCTTGCGGTTCTTATCGATGCGCACCCAGAATACATTGGCGTTGTCCGTTTCGTATTCCAGCCATGCGCCGCGGTAGGGAATCACCGTAGCGGTGTAGGTGTGCTGGTCGGCCTTGTCCACCTCGTGGCCGTAGTACATGCCGGGGCTGCGGACGATCTGGGAAATGATAACACGTTCAGCGCCGTTGATGACGAAGGTACCGCCGTTGGTCATCACGGGGAAATCGCCCATGAAGATTTCCTGTTCCTTGATTTCGTCGGTCTCGGTGTTGCGCAGGCGCACCCGCACCTTGATGGGCTTGGCGTAGGTAGCGTCCCGCTCTTTGCACTCCTCGATGGTGTACTTGGGCTTATCCTCCATGGTGTAGTCCAGGAAGCTCAGCTCCAGCTTGCCGGAGAAGTCGGTAATGGTGCCTACGTCCTTGAAGACTTCCCGCAGGCCGGTTTCCAGGAACCACTGGTAGGAGTCCTTCTGGATCTTCAGCATGTTGGGGATCTCCAGGATCTCTTCATACTTCGCGTAGGATTTACGCATGGTCTTGCCGTACATAACGTCCTTGACCATTGCCATATGGATCATCACAGCCTTTCTTTCGGATTGTGTTGCTTACTTTGTGAGGATGTTTAATACGCTCGGAACCGTTGTCAATTTTGCTGAACTTGGTACTTGACACAGCCCGATTCCTGTGCTAAAATGTCCGTGTTGGGAGAGGTTTGCGCAAATGGGCATAGTACCACAGTATGGACTTCCAGTCTACCACATTGCCCAACTTTTGTCAATGAATAATTTCCACAATTCCGAGGCTCGCGCCTCGTTTTTTTGCGCCTATTTTGCCGAAAATCCCCTCTATCCCCCATAGAAATTCCGGACTCTACGCTCCGTGTGTGTACATTTTTCCTTCCGTCCCGTAAACTGAACCTCAGAAAGGAGGCTCCCCATGAACCAAATTCAAATCGGCAAATTTATCGCCGCGTCCAGAAAAGCCCAAGGCCTGACCCAGAGGCAGCTGGCAGACAAACTCGGCATCAGCGACAAAACCGTATCCAAATGGGAACGGGGCAAGGGACTGCCCGAGGTCAGCCTGATGCTCCCCCTGTGCGCTTCTCTGGACATCACCGTCAACGACCTTCTCTCCGGCGAGCGGGTCAGCAGCACGGACTATCAGAAGAAGGCGGAGGAAAACATGATGGATTTAATCGAAGAAAACAAGCGGTGGATGCTCCTGTCCGTCATCTGCGCTGTCATCACGGTCATTGCGGTATGCGCTCTGGTCACGATTGCGTCCTGTCTGGAAATGCCCGCAGCCGCCCGGGTCGCGCTGCTCCTATTCGCCGCCGCGGTCGCGGCCACCGGCGTCGGCGCAGCCGCCGTGCTGGATGTGAAGGCCGGGTATTACGAATGCCCCCACTGCCACGCGGTCTTTGTTCCCACCATGGCGCAGTACGTAAAGGGTCTGCACACCCTCACCCGCCGCCGTCTGACCTGCCCCGGCTGCGGCAAAACATCCATGTGCCGCCACCGCATTGTCCGGTAATACCGCAAAACCTCCGTATGCCCAACCGGCACACGGAGGTTTTTTACAGTTCTTTTCTGACCATCACATCATCGTCATTTTGGTAATCTATCGCAAACCCGTTTTTCAGGAACAGCTTATACGCCGGATTCCCCGCCGCAATAT
>CAKTKF010000289.1 GCA_934569215.1 uncultured Oscillospiraceae bacterium | reverse complement strand
GTGGACTGGAGGGTCTTGGTGTAGGGGCTGGTGGGATTTTTCACCGTACCCAGCACCAGGTTGGTCAGATACAGGGTGATCCAGTTGAGCATGATGCCGGAAATGACCACGTTGACGTTGAACAGCGTCCGCAGTGCGCCCGCCAGCATCCCCAGCAGTGCGCCCGCCAGCATCCCCAGCAGGATGCAGACATACCAGGGCAGATTCCACGCCAGCGCGGCATACAGCGCGGCGCAGGCACCGGCGCAGTACTGACCCGCCGCGCCGATATTGAACATACCCACCTTGTAGGCAAACAGAACGGACAGGGCGCACAGCAGCAGCGGCGCCGTGCGCACCAGCGCCTGGCCGAAATACTTGAGCTTCAGCGCGCCGGGGAAGCGCAGGAAGCTCTTCATCACCGCGACGATCGCCTCAAAGGCGCCGCTGGGTTCGATGATCAGCAGCACCACATATCCCACGATCAGGCCGCCCAGAACGCACACCAGAGAGGCGAGCAATGTCTGGAAGCCGTCCTTGCGGATCAGGGATTCATGTTCTTTTTTCACTGCTCCTTCGCCTCCTTCTTCGCACCGGCCATGTAAAGACCCAGCTCTTCCACGGTGGTCTTCTTGGGGTCAAGCTCGCCCACGATCTCGCCCTCGTACATAACGAGAATTCGGTCGGACACCGTCATGACCTCGTCCAGTTCCAGAGAGACCAGCAGCACCGCCTTGCCCGCGTCCCGCTGGGCGACGATCTGCTTGTGGATATACTCGATGGCGCCCACGTCCAGGCCGCGGGTAGGCTGCACCGCAATGAGCAGCTGGGGATTCTTGTCGATCTCCCGGGCGATGATCGCTTTCTGCTGGTTGCCGCCGGACATGGAACGGGCCACGGTGACGGGGCCCTGACCGGAACGGACGTCATACTGCTCGATCAGCCGCTCGGCATAGGCGCGGATGTTCTTCCGGCGGAGGAAGCCGAACTTGTCGGTGAACTCCGGCTCAAAATACCGCTGCAAAATCATGTTATCTTCCAGAGTGTAGTCCAGCACCAGACCGTGCTTGTGGCGATCCTCCGGAATGTGGCTCATGCCCAGGGTGCTGCGGCGGCGGATGGGCGCGCGGGTGATGTCCACGCCGCACATGGTGATCGTGCCGCCGGACACGGGTTCCAGACCGGATATGGCATATACCAGCTCGCTCTGGCCGTTGCCGTCAATGCCCGCGATGCAGACGATCTCGCCCGCGTGTACCTGGAAGCTGACGTTTTTGACCGCGTTGTTCTTATGGACTTTGGAGGGGACGGTGAGGTTCTTCACATCCAGAACCACCTCCACCGGGTGCGCCTCGCCCTTGGTGACCGCGAATTCCACGTCACGGCCGACCATCATCCGGGACAATTCTGCCTTGGTGGTGTCCGCGATGTTCACGGTGCCAATGTACTTGCCCTTTCGCAGAACGGAGCAGCGGTCGGCAACCGCCATGATCTCGTTGAGCTTGTGGGAGATAAAGAGGATGGACTTTCCTTCCGCCGCCAGATTGCGCATGATCTGCAGAAGCTCCTGGATTTCCTGGGGCGTCAGCACGGCGGTTGGCTCGTCGAAAATCAGAATTTCGTTGTCCCGGTACAGCATTTTCAGAATTTCCGTGCGCTGCTGCATACCAACGGAGATGTCCTCGATCAGCGCGTCGGGATCGACCCGCAGGCCGTATTTCTCCGACAGCGCCATAACCTTTTCCCGGGCGTGGGCGCGCTGGAGAATGCCGTGCTTCGTATCCTCGTCGCCGAGGATAATGTTGTCCAGCACGGAGAAGCACTCCACCAGCTTGAAGTGCTGGTGAACCATGCCGATGCCCAGAGCATTGGCGTCGTTTGGGTTGTTGATCCTGACCTCCACGCCGTCCTTTTTGATCACGCCCTCCTCAGCCTGATAAAGGCCGAACAGCACGCTCATCAGCGTGGATTTTCCTGCGCCGTTTTCACCCAGCAAGGCGTGGATCTCGCCTTTTTTCAGCTGGAGCGTAACATTGTCGTTTGCGATGATACCGGGGAAGCGCTTCGTAATGTTTACCATTTCGATTGCGTAAGGTACATCCTGCAATCCAATTACCTCCTTTTCGTTCCCGGCGGAGCAGCGGCGCAATTTGCCCCTTTGCTCCCGCCGCCGTCCGGCAATTCATCAAGAGATCAGCAGCCGGAGGATTCTCGCTCATGTGTTGCCTTTTCATTATACACGACGTACCGTCAGATTTCAAATAAAATCCGTGGAAAAGGGGAAATTTTTTGGTGAAAAAAGAGAACGGGCAATTTGCCCGTTCTCTTTTCACTTCAAAACAGTGTGTCCATCCAGCGCGGTCTGAATCTCCGCGACTGGGTCTTGGCAGGATTCGTCGTCTACCTCATACACGTAGAGTATATTCTCATAGGTGAAGAAGCCCACGGCAGAATCATAGCCGCCCATTTTATGATGCACGC
>CAKTKF010000288.1 GCA_934569215.1 uncultured Oscillospiraceae bacterium | reverse complement strand
TTCGACCGGGTTTATAAAAAATTCAAAATTAGGTGCAGACAATCGGCAGGTTTTGTGTTATACTATTAAAATCTATACGTGTGCGTTGCGTGCATTCTGTTTTTCGCTGTCTAAAGGAGGCGTTTCCTTTGAAATATTGGTTCGGCTACCTCACCGCCGCCATCTTCGGCGCCATCACCTGGGTGCTGATGCGGTTCGGTGAACGGTTTTCTACCCTGGTGGATATGGTGTACCCCTACGTCATCCGCACCTCGGAGTCCATTCTTGCCCAGTGGGCAGGCGGCGTGGACTTCCCCGTCTGGCAGTTGCTGGCCGTAGCGCTGGGCGTGCTGATCCTCGCCAGCATCGTGCTGATGATCGTGCTGAAATGGAATCCCATTCAGTGGGCGGGGTGGGTCATCGCGGTTTTTGCCGGTGTTTACATGCTCCACACCATGTTCTGGGGGCTGAATTACTACTCCGGCCCCCTGTCTGACGACATGCGCCTGGATGTGGGCAGCTACAACCTGGAGGAGCTGACCGAGGCCACCGAGTATTACCGGGACAAGGCCAACGCCCTTGCCTTACAGGTCAACCGTGACGCCAATGGCAACGTGGCCTTCGCGGACTTTGACGCACTGGCCGATAAGGCCAGCGAGGGCTTCCAGACGCTGACCTATGACTACTTCTACCCCATTTTCGCCGGCTCCACCCTGCCTGTGAAAAAGCTGGGCTGGGCGGATATGTATTCCTCCATGGGCATCACCGGCGTCACCTTCGGCCTGACCGGCGAAGCCTGTGTCAATCCCCAGATCCCCGATGTGACCCTGCCCTTTACCATCTGCCATGAAATGGCTCACCGTATGTGCATCGCCCCGGAACGGGACGCCAATTTTGCCGCGTTCCTGGCCGCTTCCGTCCATTCCGACCCGGAATTCCAGTACAGCGCCTATTTTATGGCCTTCCGCTACTGCTACAGCGCGCTGAGCAGCGTCAATAACCAATCCGCCGCGGCGGCCGCCGCCCGGGTGAGCGCCGGGGTCAACGACAATCTGAAATTCGACATGGCCGCCTACAACAGCTTCTTTAACTCCCGGAAAAGCACCGCCGCCACGAACATCGCCGACGCCGCCAACGACACCTATCTTAAGGTCAGCGGCGATGAAAGCGGCGTCGCTTCCTATGGCGAGGTCTGCGACCTGCTGGTGAACTGGCACATCCAGACCGTGGTGCTGCCCTCCATCACCGTGGAGGAATCCCCCTTCGACCCCTACGACGAGACCCAGGTGGATTTGAGCGGCATCGTCAACGCAAGGTGACGGCTATGATGAGACAGACTTTGGACGCGGGTCTGCCCGAGCTGGGGCTTGACCTGCCGGAAAGCGTGCGCCAGACCCTGTGCGATTTTGGCACGGCGGTTATCAAACAGAACGAGGTCATGAACCTCACCGCCATCACCCAGCCGGATCAGGTGGCGAAGCTCCATTTGCTGGACAGCCTGACGGTACTCACCGCCGCCGACCTGCGGGGGAAAAAAATCATCGACGTGGGCTGCGGCGCGGGATTTCCCGGCGTGCCGCTGGCCATCGCCTGTCCGGAGGCGCAAGTAACGCTACTGGACAGTCTGGGCAAGCGGATGAAATGGCTGGAAGAAATTCTCCCCCAGCTGGGCGTCCGCGCCCAGTGCGTCACCGCCCGGGCGGAGGAAGCGGCGGCGGAACGGCGGGAAAGCTACGACTACGCCGTCTCCCGCGCGGTCGCCCGGCTGAATATCCTGCTGGAGCTGACCGCCCCCTATGTGAAGGTCGGCGGCGCGGTGCTAGCCATGAAAGGCTCCGCCGCACGAGAGGAGCTGGCCGAGTGTACATCCGCGATCAAAAAACTGGGGTTACAACTGGAATCGGTAAAGGAATTCTCCATTGACGGGGCGTCCCACGCGGTCATCGTCCTGCGAAAGATCGCCCCCACGCCAAAGCAGTACCCCCGCCGCTACGCAAAAATCAAGCAGTCGCCCCTGTGATACGGCGGCTCATTGGAAAGTGAGGTTTTTATGGACGCAGTTCTCAGTATCGCTCTGGGATATTTTGCCGGTTCGCTCAGCCCGTCTTCTCTGGTGGGCAGGGTGAAAAAGACCGACGTGCGCAAATCCGGTACCGGAAACCTGGGCGCTACCAATACCATGCTGGTTCTCGGCTGGGGCGCAGGGATCTTCGTCATGCTCTTCGACCTGATGAAGTCCTTCCTCTCCGGCAAGCTGGCGCAGTATCTCTTCCCCGGACTCAGCATTGCGGGAATGCTGGCCTGCATCGGCGCCATGATCGGCCATTGCTTCCCGGTATTTCACCGCTTCCGGGGTGGCAAGGGTCTGGCGGCCTTCGGGGGTCTTGTCATTTACTGCGGGTTAAAGTACGTACCCATCGTGCTGTGCGCCGGATGGGCGGTCATGTGGATTTTCGACTGCACGGTGATCTTCCCCATAACGGTGGGCAT
>CAKTKF010000287.1 GCA_934569215.1 uncultured Oscillospiraceae bacterium | reverse complement strand
CGGCTTCATCTTCTACCAGAGCGAGGACGCTGATTCCTGCGAGTTTACTTACTTCGCCTTCTCCCCCGACACCATGGAAACCACCTATCATCTGGAATTCCGCTATGCCGAGGAGCTGAGCGACCTGCAAAGCTGGTTCGAGGGCAACTACGCCTACTGGAACGCCGCCGGCATTGCTGAAGACTACGACCGGCAGACCATGGAAAACGTGATCGAACTGTTCGCAACGGAAAATCTCTCCGAATCCGAATGATCCCAGCCTGCGCACCTGCCCGATTTCGGGCAGGTGCGCATAGCCACGATAAAAATAAGGATGGTGGATACCCTTGAAAAAACAATCTGATCTGTCCCGGCTGATGGGATACGCAGGCGGACATCGGGTCTTTACCTATGCCTCCTGGGTTCTCGCGGCGATCAGCGCATTGGTGGCGCTGGTTCCCTTCCTGTATATCTGGATGATCCTGCGGGACATTCTGGCGGCGGCGCCGGACTACGCCCAGGCCGTGAACATCCCCCACTACGGCTGGATGGCGGTGCTGTATGCCGTGCTGTCCTTCCTCATCTACATCTGCTCCCTGCTTTGCTCTCATCTGGCCGCTTTCCGTGTGGCAACGAACCTGCGGCTGGCCGTCACGGAGCACCTGGCGAAGCTGCCTCTCGGCTTTACCGAGCGCTACGGCAGCGGCAAGCTGCGCAAGGTCATTCAGGAAAGCACCGGCGCGGCGGAGACGTACCTCGCCCACCAACTGCCCGACCAGTACAGCGCCATGGCGACCCCCGTGGGACTGCTGGTGCTGCTTCTTGTGTTCGACTGGCGGCTGGGGCTGCTGAGCCTTGCCCCCGTGGTGCTGGCCTTCCTCATTATGGCGACCATGACCGGCAGCCGGATGGCTGAGAAAATGCGTCAGTACGGCAACGCTCTCGCGGCCATGTCGGGTGAAGCGGTGGAGTATGTGCGGGGCATTCCCGTGGTCAAGACCTTCGGGCAGTCCGTGTTCTCCTTCAAGAAATTCAAGGCCACCATCGACGAATACGAAAAGTGGGTTATCGCCTACACCAAGGAGCTGCGGATGCCCATGATGTTCTACACGGCGGCGGTAAACGGCGTGTTTGCGTTCCTGATCGCTGGGGGACTGCTGCTGACCAAGAACGGCGTTACGCCGGAATTTCTGCTGAATCTGCTGTTCTACGTCATCATCACGCCGGTGATCTCCCTGACGCTGACGAAGATCATGTACATGAGCGAAAATAAGATGATCGTCGCGGACGCCCTGAGCCGCATCGACTCCGTGCTTAACGCCGAGCCTGTTTCGGCCAGCGGCCAGCCGAAGCATCCGAAGGACGGCTCCGTGACTCTGACGGATGTTCGTTTCAGCTACGACGGCGAGAAGGACGTCATTAACGGCGTGTCCATGGACATTCAGCCCGGGCAGACCGTGGCGCTGGTGGGTCCCTCCGGCGGCGGAAAATCCACTCTGGCCAGCCTGATCGTCCGGTTCTTCGACGTGGGCAGCGGCAGCATCCGCGTCGGCGGCGCGGACGTCCGGGAGATTCCCAAGGAAGAGCTGATGGACACGGTTTCCTTTGTGTTCCAGAACAGCCGGCTGTTAAAGGGCAGTATCTTAGACAACGTGAAGCTGGGCAAGCCCGACGCCACCGAGGCAGAGGTTCTCGCGGCACTGAAAGCCGCCCAGTGCATGGACATCATCGAAAAATTCCCGGAGGGCATTCACACCGTCATTGGCACCAAGGGCGTGTATCTCTCCGGCGGTGAGCAGCAGCGCATTGCCATTGCCCGGGCGGTGCTGAAAAATGCCCCCATCCTGATTCTGGACGAGGCTACCGCCTTTGCCGACCCGGACAACGAAGCCAAGGTGCAGGCGGCCTTTGCCGAGCTGGCCAAGGGCAAGACGGTCATCATGATCGCCCACCGGCTGTCCACCGTGGCCAATGCCGACTGTATCTACGTGGTGCAGGACGGCAGGATCGCGGAAGCGGGTACGAAGGACACACTGTGCGCGAAAGACGGCCTGTTTGCCAAAATGTGGCGGGACTACCAGTCCTCCGTCCAGTGGAAAGTCGCAAAGGAGGGATAATCATGATCGAAAAAATTCAGAAGGCAACCGCAAGCTCCCCGGAGGGCGCGAGGGGGCTTGTTAAGGGCGTGCTGGCCTGCGCGTTCCAGAATATCGCCTTCATGATACCCACGAGCCTGCTTTATTTCCTTGCCAGAGACCTGATGACGGGCATGACGGAGGGAAGAACGGCCTTTTACGTGTGCGGCTGCGTCGCGTGCTTTGCGCTGATCTTCCTGACCACCTGGTTTCAGTATAACGACACCTATTTTACCACCTACAAGGAAAGCGGCAAACGGCGTCTGACCCTTGCTGAGCGGCTGCGGAAGCTGCCCCTGTCCTTCTTCGGCAAGCGGGACTTGGCCGATCTCACCAGCACCATCATGGCCGACTGCGAGGTGCTG
>CAKTKF010000286.1 GCA_934569215.1 uncultured Oscillospiraceae bacterium | reverse complement strand
ATCAAGGAGATCGAGGCGCAGCTGAAGGACGAGGCCGAGGAAAAGGGCCGCGAGATCATCGCCACCGCCATCCAGCGCTGCGCCGCCGATCACGCCGCCGAGACCACCGTCTCCGTGGTCACGCTGCCCAACGACGAGATGAAGGGCCGCATCATCGGCCGGGAAGGCCGGAACATCCGCACCCTGGAGACCATTACCGGCGTCGACCTGATCATCGACGACACCCCCGAAACCATCACCGTTTCCAGCTTTGACCCCGTCCGCCGGGAGATTGCCCGGCTGGCGCTGGAGAAGCTCATTGTGGACGGCCGCATTCATCCCACCCGCATTGAGGACATGGTGGAAAAGGCGCGGAAGGAAGTTGACCGCACCATCCGCGAGGAGGGCGAGCGCGCCTGCTACGAGACCGGCGTTCACAACCTGAACCCTGAGCTTGTTAAGATTCTGGGTCGTCAGAAGTACCGTACCTCTTACGGTCAGAACGTTCTGAACCACTCTATCGAGGTTGCCCATATCGCCGGTCTGATGGCTGCGGAGCTTGGCGTGGACGTTGCCATGGCGAAGCGCGCCGGCTTGCTCCATGATCTGGGCAAGTCCATCGACCACGAGGTGGAAGGCAGCCATGTGCAGCTGGGCGCCGATCTTGCCCGGAAGTACAAGGAAAATCCCGTTATCGTCAACGCCATTGAAGCCCACCACGGCGACGTGGAGCCCAAGACCGTCATCGCGGTTCTGGTGCAGGCAGCCGATGCCATTTCCGCCGCCCGTCCCGGCGCACGGCGTGAGAACGTGGAGAACTATATCCGCCGCCTGCAAAAGCTGGAGGAGCTGACCGGTTCTTATCCCGGTGTTGATAAGGCCTACGCCATCCAGGCCGGCAGGGAAGTGCGGATCATGGTCAAGCCCGAGGTTGTGACCGAGGACAACATGATTCTTCTGGCGCGGGACGTTGCCAAGAAGATCGAGTCCGAGCTGGAATATCCCGGACAGATCAAGGTCAACGTCATCCGGGAAACCAAGGCCGTGGAATACGCAAAATAATCAAATCGATCATCCGCCTCCGGAGTTGAACTCCGGAGGCTTTTTTACGTCCGTTTCCGGAGGTTTGAGACAGGCGGCTCTTTTTCCAAAAACGGTTTCTAAATTCTTTGGTTTCTTGGTTTACTTTCCTCTTTACGAACAGGGAAAAGTGGTGTACAATATTCGTATCGTTTATTCGGAGGTGAGAGATGTGAATTGTTTGAAGTGCGGCCGTGAGATCGAGGAGGGGCAGGTTTTCTGCAACGACTGTCTTGTGCAGATGGCGAAGTACCCGGTCAAGCCCGGTACTGCCGTTCAGCTTCCGTCCCGTGGGAGTGCGGCCGCTGCAAAGAAGGTTCACGCCCGCCGCCGGGGCAAGACTGCACTGGAGGAACAGCTGAAGGCGCTGAAGGCTCGCGTCCGTGTCCTGTCTGTGCTGCTTGCTGTCTGTGTGGTGCTGCTGATCGTTCTTTCCGTCGTCACGCTCCGTTATATGAGTACAAATCGTCTCCTGCCGGGACAGAATTATTCCGCCGTCACCGCTACTACGCCTACCGAGGAAAGCTGATGTTTCACGTGAAACATTTTTCTCCGGACATATCAGAAAGATAGAGGATGAAAACATGGGGAAAATAATTGCCGTGGTGAATCAGAAGGGCGGCGTTGGGAAAACCACCACCGCCGTGAATCTGACCGCCGCACTGCATGATCTGGGACTGCGCGTGCTTCTGTGCGACTTTGACCCCCAGGCAAACGCCACCTCCGGGCTGGGGCTGGACAAGCGGAAGTGCAAATACTCTGTCTACGATGTGCTGATCAACGACGTACCGGCGGCGGACGCCATCGTCTCCACGCCCTACGGGGACGTGCTGCCGTCCGCGTCCGATCTGGCGGGCGCCACCGTGGAGCTGATCTCCGCCCAGCACCGGGAAAGGCAGCTGGACATGGCGCTGAACGGCGTTAAGGAACGCTATGATCTGATTTTCGTGGATTGTCCGCCGTCGTTGGAGCTGCTGACGCTGAACGCCCTGTGCGCGGCGGACGGGATTCTGGTGCCGGTGCAGTGCGAGTATTTCGCACTGGAGGGGCTCAGCGACCTGATGGCGACGCTGCGCACGGTAAAACGCCGGATGAACCCCCGGTTGGAGGTCTTCGGCGTGGCGCTGACTATGTTCGACGGGCGGACGAATTTCTCGGCGCAGGTTTCCCAGGAGGTTCGGCGGCATTTCCCCGGAAAGGTGTTCTCCACAGTCATTCCCCGGAATATCCGGCTGGCGGAGGCGCCCAGCCACGGCGTTCCCATCACCTCCTATGACCGGATCAGCCGGGGAGCCGCCGCCTACCGGGCGATGGCGGAAGAAATTCAGCAAAAGCTGTGAAAGCGGAGAAAGGAGTAAGAATGGCATCACAGAAAGGACTTGGCAAGGGTCTGGGTGCGCTTTTGGGGGATTTCAGCGAAGAAC
>CAKTKF010000285.1 GCA_934569215.1 uncultured Oscillospiraceae bacterium | reverse complement strand
TGTGGGAAATGGTGCTGACCCAGCTGGTCATCAACAGCCGCTACGCCCTGATGAGTCTGGCGCTGAGCCAGCGGATGGGAGAAAAAATCGGCCTGCTGCCCCGGCTGCTGATCGCGTTTTTCAATACGGATGAAATTTTCGCCCTTGCCATGGCGCGGGAAGCACCCCTGACGGTGCCGTTCCTGCTGGGACTGGGGACGCTGCCCTTTATCGGCTGGACGCTGGGAACGCTGTGCGGCGCGCTGGCCGGGTCGATTTTGCCCCTGTCCATCCGGACGGCGCTGGGGGTCATGCTCTACGGAATGTTCGTCGCCATCGTGGTGCCGCCTGCGAGGAAGAACCGGGATATTTTCGTGGCGGTGGTGCTGGCGCTGATTTTCAGCAGCCTGTTTTCCTGGACGCCCGGGCTGAAAACCGTTTCCCCGGGACTGTCCATCGTGGTCTGCACCGTGGCCGCCGCCGCCATCTGCGCCGGGCTGTTCCCGGTGAAGGAAGAGAGGGAAGCGGCATGAACATGTATCTGTACATCCTCGCCATGGCGCTGACGACCTATCTTATCCGCGTCCTGCCCATGACGATTTTCCGCAAGCCTATCAAGAGCCGCTTCCTGCGCTCGTTTTTGTACTACGTCCCCTATTGCTGCCTGACGGCCATGACGTTTCCCTCCATTCTCAGCAGCACCGCCTCGATCTTGAGCGGCGCGGCGGCGCTGGCGGTGGCGGTGGTTCTGGCCTACCGGGGCAAGAGCCTGATCGTGGTCGCCTTAAGCAGCAGCGCCGCGGTGCTGATCGTGGAATGGGTGATGACCCATTTGTAAAATAACTGTGTATTCCTCCGCTTCGCCTTGACGAGCGGGGGAATCTTTGCTATAATGCGCCGTGAAGAGGGAGTAGTCGGCGCGCAGCGCGGGACTGAATCGACATACTGGGGAAACCCCGGTTCAGCCTGAAATGACGAGACTTTTGCAGGCCGGCACAGTCTCTTCGTATCTTCTGTGCTGACCTGTCTTCAGTACGGAGGATTTTTTATGGGAATCGGAGAACTATTTTTGCTGGCGGTGGGGCTGAGTATGGACGCCTTCGCGGTATCCGTATGCAAGGGTCTTGCCATGAAAAAGGCAACGCTGAAGGCGGAGGCGACCTGCGGCCTCTGGTTCGGCGGCTTTCAGGCGCTGATGCCCACCATCGGCTTTTTCCTGGGCGCGCTGTTTGCGGACGCCATTGAGGCCTTTGACCATTGGGTCGCATTTGCCCTGCTGGCCATCATCGGCATCAATATGCTGAAGGAAGCCCTGGAAAAGAAGGACGAAACCGGCGACAACCCGGAAAAGGACGCCGATCTGTCCGTTAAGACCATGTTCCTCATGGCCGTGGCGACCTCCATCGACGCACTGGCGGTGGGGATTTCCCTTGCCATGGTCGGCAGCGTCAACATCTGGCTGGCGGCGGCCTTCATCGGCATCTGCACCTGCCTGCTGTCCGCTCTGGGCGTGAAGATCGGCAACGTATTCGGCAGCCGGTATGAGAAAAAGGCAGAGCTTGCCGGCGGCGTTATTCTGATTCTGCTGGGTGTGAAAATCCTGCTGGAGCATCTGGGGGTTCTGACGTGAAGCGCACAAAACGCCGCATGACGGTGTGTACGGCGCTGCTTATCTGCAATCTGGTTTTCATCTGGGGCAATTCCCTGCTCCCGGCGGAAGTCTCCGGGCAGATCAGCGGCACGCTGAAGGCGCTGCTGGACGGCGTGTTCACTCCCGGCGAAGCGGTTCCCTCCGGCGGCGACGGTCTGCTGCGAAAGTGCGCCCATTTTGCCGAATTCGGCGCGTTGGGACTGCTGCTTGGGTGGCTGTTCGGGATGCTGGGGAAAAAGCGGCTTCCGGCGTTCGCCCTGGGCGTGGCCGCTGCCTTCATCGACGAGACCATCCAGGTCTTCGTCCCCGGCCGCAGCCCCGGCATCCGGGACGTGTGCATTGACAGCTGCGGCGCGGCCGCCGGTATGCTCCTGCTGTTTTTGGGGCATGCTTATTGGAAGAGACGATTTACCCGAAAAAATTCAGGAGGAAATGAAACATGAAAAGAGTTTTAACTGCAATTCTGGCGGCAGCCCTGGCGCTGTCCCTGCTTTCCGGCTGTGCCGGATCCAAGCCCACGGAAACCGCCTCCCCCGATCAGGTGGAGGGAACCGTGGAGGAGTTGCTGAACGAAATCGTTGCCCAGCAGCCGGTGGAGTTCGACGGCGGCGTCGAGACCATCGACCTCACCGACACCAGCGAGGAGGGGCAGTGGGCTATCAAGAGCAGCACCGGTCTGGATAACGCCGGCGTACTGACGGAGGCCGCGGTGTTCGAGCCGATGATCGGCTCCATCGCCTTTTCCATGGTCATGGTGCGGGTCGCCCCGGGTGAGGATATCAAGTCCGTCGCCGAAGCCATGAAGTCCGGCATCAACCCCCGCAAGTGGGTCTGTGTGGAAGCGGACGACATGCTGGTCACCGG
>CAKTKF010000284.1 GCA_934569215.1 uncultured Oscillospiraceae bacterium | reverse complement strand
CGGAATTCCGGGCGGCATAGGTGATCTGCATGGTGTCCACGGTATCCAGTGCCTCGGTCAGGGCAGCGGTGTTTTCCTCAACGCTTCCCTCGGGGGCAAAACTCAGCATGGCGGTAATGCCCTGGGGAACGGTCTTGGAGGGAATGACCACCACGGTCTTGGGGGTCAGGGCGTCCACCTGCTGGGCTGCCATGATGATGTTCTTATTGTTGGGCAGGACAAAGACGGTCTCGGCCGGTACCTTGTTCACCGCCTCCAGGATATCCTGGGTGCTGGGGTTCATGGTCTGGCCGCCGGAGATGATCTGATCGACGCCCAGATTCTGGAACACATCCGCCAGTCCCGCACCGGCGCAGACGGAGACAACGCCCAGAGGCTTCTCCGGCTTGGCGATCTTCGGGGCGACCTCCTGCTCGGAGAGCACCTTCTCCGTGTGCTGCAGGCGCATGTTCTCGATCTTCACCGTGACGAATGAGCCATAATTCAGTGCTTCGGTGAGCGCCTTGCCGGGATCGTTGGTATGGACATGCACCTTGATGATCTCGTCGTCGTCCACCAGCACAAGGCTGTCGCCCAGCTCGGACAGGAACGCCCGGAGATTCTCGGGGTCACGGTCATTTTCCCGGGAAATAATGAACTCGGTGCAGTAGGAGAAGGTGATGTCCTCGGTATTGAAGTCGGAGAAATCCGCGCTCTGCTTGGTCTGCGTCACCTCGCCGCTCTCAGGCAGCACCACGTCCTCACCCTGCAATGCGCTGAGCATGGCTTCCAGCGCCACGACCCAGCCCTTGCCGCCGGCATCCACGACACCGGCTTTTTTCAGCACGGGGTTCTGGTTGACGGTATCGGCCAGCGCCTTCACGGCCTCTTCAATGGCCGCTTCATGGACGAACTCGATGAAGTTATTCTCCCGGGCGGCGTCGGCGGCCTTGGCCGCGGACAGGCGGGCGACGGTAAGAATGGTGCCTTCGGCGGGCTTCATGACAGCCTTGTAAGCCGCGTCGACGCCCTCCTGCAGCGCCTGCGCCCACAGAACGCCGTCGCACTCCTCGCTGCCCTTCAGGCGCTTGGAAATGCCCCGGAACAGCAGCGACAGGATCACGCCGGAATTGCCCCGGGCACCCCGCAGCATGGCAGAAGCCGCCACCTTGGAGGCCTTTTCCAGGTCGGGATCCTCGGTCTTGCGCAGGTCGGAGGCCGCGGAGTTGATGGTCATGGACATATTGGTGCCGGTGTCTCCATCCGGCACGGGGAACACGTTCAGCTCGTTGAGAGCCTGCTTGTTGATCTCGATGGCGGCAGCCGCGCTGATGATCATTCTGCGAAGATCGGCTCCGTTGATGGTTTCTCTCAATTTATTTCCCTCCGAACATTAACCGATCACCATGGAATCGATATAAACATTTACGGCCCGAACCTCGGTGCCGGTGCATTTGGTCACCACATAGCGAACCTCGGAAATAATGGAAGCGCCCACGGCGTTCAGGTTTACGTTGTTGTCCACAATAATGTGCAGATCAATGGAAATGGTGTCGTCCTCGTTGAACTGGACATGCACGCCCTTGCCCACGGACTCCCGGCGGAGCAGATGGTACAAGCCGTCGGACAGGCTCCGGGCGGCCATGCCCTTGACGCCGAAGCAGTTGATGACCGCGGTGCCGACAATGTCCGTGTAGACGCTGGTGCTGACATTGACGCTTCCGTTTTCGTTTTCGTGACGGATCATAGATGCAACCTCCTATTTTAAGTTACACGATATGCGTTTTTGACAAAGGGGATTTACAGGAGCCTTATACCATGCTGTCCTCCCAGCAGTCGGGGGCGGTTAGACCCATCATCTTGACAATGGTGGGCGCCACGTTGGCAAGGCCATAGTGGCCGTCCTTGATGACCCAGGTTCGGTCGGGGTCGTAGATGATGAAGGGAACGGGGTTCAGGGAGTGCGCCGTGCGGACGGTGGTCTTTCCCTTCTTGGTCTCGGTCATCTGGTCGGCGTTGCCGTGGTCGGCGGTGATCAGAACGGTGTAGCCGTACTTGTCGGCGGCTTCCACAATGGCCGCCACGCTCTTGTCCACGCACTCCATGGCGTAAACCACCGCGTCAAACACACCGGTATGGCCAACCATATCGCCGTTGGGGAAATTGCAGCGCAGGAACTGGAACTTTTTAGACGCCATGTTCTCCACCATCTTCTCGGTGATCTCCTTGGACTTCATGGCAGGAGCCTTCTCGAAGGGGATGACGTCGGAGGGAACTTCCTCGTAGACTTCCAGATTCTCGTCCACCTTGCCGGAACGGTTGCCGTTCCAGAAATAGGTCACATGGCCGTACTTCTGGGTCTCGGACAGGGCGTACTCATGGATTCCGGCGGCGCACAGCACCTCGGTCAGGGTGTGCTTGATGACGGGGGGCTGCACCAGATAATGCTGGGGGATCTTCAGGTCGCCGTCGTACTGGAGCATACCGGCAAACTTCACGCCGGTGTAGTCGCCCCGGTC
>CAKTKF010000283.1 GCA_934569215.1 uncultured Oscillospiraceae bacterium | reverse complement strand
ACCCAGACGCAGACCACGAGACCGTATTCCCCCGGCTTCCAGGGCGTTCCCCGCCTGTGCAGCTTCCCCGTCAGGTTCCGGTTTTCGTCGTAGATATCGTTCAGCTCCATCCGCCGCCACCTCCTTTTTTTCACGTCCGTATCATAGTTTAACACAGGAGTGAAAAAAAGGCAACGGAGAAACGCTTCATTTTCCCTTTTCCTATTGTATCTTCCGAAAAAATGTGGTAGACTGAATTGGATTATCCTATTTATCATGTTTTGGAGGCCGTATGCGTTTTCATTTTCCCCCATAGTCCCCCCTGCAACTGAAAAAACGATATTCTGGAGGGAACACTATGTCTCAATTAACCGAAGAAATCAGCCGGCGGCGTACCTTTGCCATCATTTCTCACCCCGACGCCGGTAAAACCACCCTGACCGAAAAATTCCTGCTCTACGGCGGCGCCATCGCCCAGGCAGGCGTGGTCAAGGGCAAGAAAAATTCCCGCGCCGCCACCTCCGACTGGATGGAGATCGAAAAGCAGCGCGGCATTTCCGTCACATCCTCCGTGATGCAGTTTCAGTACAACGGCTTCTGCATCAACATTCTGGACACCCCCGGCCACCAGGACTTCTCCGAGGACACCTACCGCACCCTCATGGCCGCCGACTCCGCCGTCATGGTCATCGACGGTGCCAAGGGCGTGGAGCCCCAGACCCGGAAGCTGTTCAAGGTCTGCGCCATGCGCCATATCCCCATTTTCACCTTCGTCAACAAAATGGACCGGGAGGCCAAGGACCCCTTCGACCTTCTGGACGAGGTGGAGCGGGAGCTGGGCATCGAGACCTACGCCATGAACTGGCCCATCGGCTCCGGCAAGGATTTTCAGGGCGTTTACGACCGGGAGAAAGCCGAGCTGCTGTTTTTCTCCGGCATTTCCGGGAAAAAGCGGGCAGACAAACTGGAAATCGACCTGTATGACCCCCAGGTCGCCCAGCTGCTGGACAGCGAGGAAAAGCACCGGCAGCTCATCGACGACGTGGAGCTTCTGTCCGCCGGACGGGAAATGGACATGCAGGCCGTCCGGGACGGGCAGCTGTCCCCTGTGTTCTTCGGCTCCGCGCTGACCAATTTCGGCATTGAGCCGTTCCTGGAAGCGTTCCTGAAGCTGACGCCGCCCCCCCTGGCCCGCACCGCCGACTGCGGCGTGATCGACCCCTTCAGCCCGGATTTTTCCGCCTTCGTCTTCAAAATTCAGGCAAACATGAACAAGGCCCACCGGGACCGTCTGGCCTTCATGCGCATCTGCTCCGGCAAATTCCAGCGGGACGCGGAATATTTCCACGTCCAGGGCAATAAGAAAATGCGTCTTTCCCAGCCTCAGCAGCTGATGGCCGCCGAGCGGGAGATTGTGGATGAGGCCTACGCCGGAGACGTCATCGGTGTCTTTGACCCGGGCATTTTCTCCATCGGCGACACCATCACCGTCCCGGGGAAGAAATTCAAGTATTCCGGTATCCCCACCTTCGCTCCCGAGCATTTCTGCCGGGTGTCGGCCAAGGATTCCATGAAGCGCAAGCAGTTCGTCAAGGGTACCGAGCAGATCGCCCAGGAGGGCGCCATTCAGATTTTCAAGGTTCCCGGCTCCGGCTACGAGGAGGTCATCGTGGGCGTCGTGGGTACGCTGCAATTCGACGTCTTCCAGTACCGCATGAAAAACGAGTACGGCGTGGAGCTGCGGATGGAGATGCTGCCCTATGAGGAGATCCGCCTCATCGACGAATACCCCGGCGATCTGACCGATCTGAATCTCGGCTCTGACGCGGAGCTGTTGGAAGACTACCGCGGCCGCAGCCTGCTGGTATTCTCCAGCTTCTGGGCGATTGACTTCACCTGCCGCCGCAACCCCGGATTGAAAGTATCGGAAATCGTGGTGGCAGAAGGCTGATATCCGCTGCTTACGTTGGGAGGGAATCGTGTGAAACCGTGGCAGCATTTCAAGACCATAACCAAGCACCGCTGGCTGGTGATGCTGGGCTGCTTCCGGGTGGGGCTGTACCGTCAGGGGCTGACCCACGACCTGAGCAAATATTCCCCCACGGAATTCTGGACGGGGGCGCGGTACTATCAGGGCAACCGCAGCCCCAACGCCGCCGAGCGGGAGGACAAGGGCTACAGTGAAGCCTGGATGCACCACAAGGGGCGCAACCGCCACCACTACGAATATTGGACGGACATGAACCGGGAGACGAAGTGCTACGAGCCTGTCCCCATGCCCCGGCGGTACTTTGTGGAGATGGTGATGGATCGCCGGGCGGCCTGCATGACCTATCAGGGCAAAGCCTACCGGGACGATTCCGCTCTGCAATATTTCGAGCGCAGCCGGGAAAAGGACTTGATGCACCCGGAAACCAGCCGCCAGCTCCGCTTCGTGCTGCGAATGCTGGCCGAGCAGGGAGAGAAGGAGACCTTCTCCTATCTGCGCCGGTCTGTGCTGAAAGGAAAGCCCTTCCCCTG
>CAKTKF010000282.1 GCA_934569215.1 uncultured Oscillospiraceae bacterium | reverse complement strand
CAGAAGCCGACCCAGATACCGCCTCCGATCATGGGTATAGCGGCAGCCCTCGGCGATCATGCAGGCGAAAAGGGGTGCTGCCAGCCGTCCGATGATCCGCAGAAGGATGAATTGGGGCAGCAGCTGCAATCCCACATGGTCGCAGGTCATGGCGAACAAGGCCAGAAGCTTGAGCTGATTCCCGGTCAGCCCGGCCAATTTCTTCGTTTGTATCTGCATAGGCACTCCTGTAAATGGCGTTTCGGACAAGGCTATGATACCACGTTTTCGTCAAAATTGTCAATCCGGGGCAGCAAAAAAGCGCCCCACCGGGCGCGGGAAAAGTGAAATGACCCTTGACTGCCATGCCTTGTGATCAGCACGTTTTTTTGCAGCCAAGGGTCATTTCTGTTCACTCTTATTATCTAACATCTGTTGGTTAACCTCTCTTTCTGCGGAGTAGACGCCGACGTTCCGCCATATAGATTTGGAATTCCTCCCGTTCAAATTCCTTTCTTTTTTCCTCGAAGATCCTATGTAATCGGGAGCTTTACCTCGGGAAGCCGACGCCTCTAAGAAGATTTACCTGTACATTGGTATCACCTCTTTGTGTCTATAAAGTAACATGAATTCTCCCGGAATGCAACCCGGAATTTTGCATAAAATATACCGCTTTATTTACTGCATAACATAGAATTGCGGCATTTTGACCAGTAAAATGTTGACATCTCAGCTCGCTTGTGATAGCATAAATACGTTAGGGTCAGTCTGCGGACTGGCCGTTTACAGACAGAGGGCGGGGATTTCCCCGCCCTCATACTATTTCTCGATAAAATGGTGTTAACCATTTTATCCTGCGAATCCTTCGCAGGCCGCCGGCTGCTGAAACAGCAGCCGAATAAAACGGTTTTTAACCGTTTAGTATCAAACGTTTTCCTCGATCAGCGTCCGGAACGCATCCTCGGAAAGCGGGTTCGTCACGGAAATGGAGTAGGCGTAGCTTCCGTCCGTCCAGATGGCCAGGCTGTACACGCCGTCGTTGCCCTTGAGGGTCACGGCGTTGCCGGAGATTTCCAGCGTTTCCTCCTGGGCGTATACAGTATAATCACCGGAATTATCCTCCGTTCCGGGGGATTTGCGGTAGCACAGGCTGTCGGTATCGCCGAAATATTGGATTTTCGCCAGGTTGTCCCAATAAGACACGTATTCCGTGCGCTCCACCGTAAAGGGAACGCCCGTCAGTTCGTTCAGAGGAATCCCCGTTTTCTCGGTCAGCGCTTCCAGGCTGTCCACGGTGTCAATCCGGGCAACCGCCATCATCCCTTGCTCCAGGGGGTCTAACTGCTTCGGCTTCCAGACATACCAGCAGCATACCACGATGGCAAGGCAGGCCGCCAGGGTAAACAGCCGCCGGGTCAATTGGCGTTTCTTCTGCTTCGCCTGTTTTACTTCCACATTGCGGAGGACTCGCCGCCGCATTTCCGGCGTCAGCTGGATTTTGTCCATGATTTCCTCATACTTCAAAGTCGTAGGCCTCCTTCAGAATGGTTTTCAGCTTTTCCCTGCCCCGGCGAAGGTCGGAACGGACGGTGGAGGGATTCCGCCCCAGAATCTTTGCGATCTCCTCCGTGGAATAGCCCTCGTAATAGTGCAGGTGGATCACCTCCCGGAACTGTACCGGCAGCTCCTTCACCGCGTCCCAGACGAAGGACAGGTCTTCCCGCCCTTCTTTCGCTATTCTCTCGCTCAGCTCGTCTGAGTCCCGGAGAGCGTTGTATTCAATGCGGTTCTTGCTCAGGTTCGCCGCCACCCGCAGGAGCCATGCCTTTTTATGCTCCTCGCTTTCAAAGGTGGGGGCTGCGGTCAGAAGCTTCAGAAGCGTGTCCTGCAAGACTTCCTCCGCGTCCGCCATGTTGTGCAGATAACTGTAGGCACAGCGCAGAATCGCGTTTCCGTAGGTGTCCAGCGCATCCGCCGCCATCTGGCCGGCGCGGTCGCTTGCCCGGGTCTGCTGCTTTTCCTGGGGAATCAGCCGCACCGCAAAGGCATACAGCCGCCCCAAAAGCCGCCACCACAGGGGCATGGGAATTGCAATTGCTTCCATTCCAAAGGTTCCTTTCTTCCACAATTCAGGCTGGGTTTCAGGCCAGCGTCTCCACCCAGGCGGTCAGCTGCCCGACGCTCATACCGGCATCGCACATTACCGCGTAGGAATACTCGCCGTCCGTCCATGTTGCGGTGTAGATCAGGCCGTCGTTTCCTTTGCAAAGGACGGTGTGGCCGTCGACGGTCTGCTCTTCGATGGTAGTATAGGTGTTGCAGTCGCCGCTGATGTCGTCGCCGCCTGCTCCCTTGCGGAAATACAGTTCGGAATCGTTGCCGTTGCTGAAAATCACCTGGGCAATTTCGTTTTCGATGGCCGCAATGTAACGCTCCGTGTAGCCGTCCACGGTCTGGGGTGCGGTGAAGGAGAAGCCGGCGAGCTTGCCCGCCTCTTCCAGGCTGGTGCATTCCTGCCAGGGGTTGGGAATTT
>CAKTKF010000281.1 GCA_934569215.1 uncultured Oscillospiraceae bacterium | reverse complement strand
TGTCCGCAAGGTTCCGCTCCGTCAGCAGAACATCCAGTCTCTTCTTTACCTTCACTTAGGACAGCACCCCCTGGGTATAGTTTGCGATGGACTCCCCGTCCAGACCGTAGTGCCGGTACAGCTCCTTCGTCGAGCCGTGGGTAACGAAATCCGCCCCCAGGTCAATGCCGTCCACCCGGCAGTCCGGGCAGAGCTTCCGCAGCTCCCAAGCCAGCGCCTCCCGGATACCGGAACCGGTGCAGACCTCCTCCGCCACGATGACGCGGCGTTTTTCCGACATTTCCGATAAAATTCCCCGCGCAGGCAGGGCGGACACCGTCAAAAGCCGCAGAACGGTCGCTTCAATGCCCCTCTGGGACAGGATCTCCGCCGCTTCCAGGACGTTATCCAGCATGGAGCCGTAGGTCACCAGCGTTACGTCCCCGCCCCGGCGGTGGCAGCATAGAAGCCCCTCTGCTTCCACATTTTCACCGGGCTGCCAGGCGGAATCCCGGTAGCTGCCCTCGCTGCCCCGGGGATAGCGAACCGCCACGGGGCCGTTATATTTTTCCGCCGCCCAATAAAGCATATCCTTCTGTTCTGCAAGGCTGGCAGGCGACAGAATCAGCATACCCGGCACCTGCCGCAAAAATCCAACGTCAAATACGCCGTGGTGGGTGGCGCCGTCATCCCCCACAAGCCCCGCCCGGTCAATGGCGAGGATCACATGCAGGTGCAGCATGGCGATATCCTGCATGATCTGGTCATAGGCACGCTGCAAAAATGTGGAATAGATCGCCGCCACCGGTATCATTCCCTGCTTGGCAAGGCCGCCCGCCATGGAGATCGCGTGTTCCTCCGCGATGCCCACGTCAAAGAAGCGTTGGGGGTATTCCCGCATGAATTTGAGAAGCCCCGTGCCCCCCGGCATGGCAGCCGTGATCGCGCAGATCCGGTCGTCCTCCCCGGCAAGCTCCATCATGGCCTCCCCGAAGGAATCGGAATAGGATTTAACTTTCGGTGCAAGTTTTTTCCCGGTTTCCGGATCAAACGCCCCGATTCCGTGGAATTTTGCCGGGTCTTCCTCAGCAAAGCGGTAGCCGCAGCCCTTTTTCGTGACCACATGCACCACCACCGGCTCGGCCAAATCCCGGGCGGTGGTAAGCAAGGAAATCAGTCCGGGCAGGTCATGGCCGTCCACAGGCCCCAGATAGGTAAAGCCCATATTTTCAAACAGGGACGCAGGCAGCAAAAACCGCTTCAGCCTGTTTTTCAGCCGTCGGGTCACCCGGTACGCCGCCCGACCGACGGCGGTCTTCTTCATAATTTCCCGGTACCGGCGCTTGGCCTTCAGATAATGACCGCTGGAGCGCAGACGGGACAGGTGCCGGGACACGCCGCCCACGTTCCGGCCGATGGACATCTCATTGTCGTTGAGGATAATGACCATCGGCTCGCCGCTCACCGCCGCGTCGTTCAGCCCCTCATAGGCCATGCCGCCGGTGCAGGCGCCGTCGCCGATCAGGGCGACCACGTTGTAGTCCTGATGCAGCAGCGTCCTCGCCCGCGCCATGCCGAGAGCTATGGAAACGGAGCTGGAAGCGTGTCCCGCCACGAATGCGTCCGTATCACTTTCCGATGGCTTGGGAAAACCGGACAGGCCGCCGTACTGCCGCAGATGCGGAAAATCCGCCTGGCGTCCGGTCAGCAGCTTATGCACATAAGACTGATGCCCAACATCAAAAACCAGGCGGTCTATCTCGGTATTAAAAACGGTCTCGATGGCCACGCTCAGCTCCACCACGCCCAGGTTTCCGGCCAGATGTCCGCCGGTTTTGGAGACGTTGGAGATCAAAAACTCCCGGATTTCCCCACAAAGCTGGGTTCTCTGCCGGTCATCCAGCGTAATAAGGTCGTCATGGCCTTTTATTTTCTGTAAGATGCTCACGTTCGACACAACCTAACATATTACTTTTTCTTTTTACCATGCAGGCCATTCAGGGCATGAAGCACTCTGCCCACCATGTGAACGATCTGCGTGCAGGAATTGACGGCGAAGGTCTTGCCGATGGCCTTGCCGCCCACGGTCAGCCCCGCCACAAGTGCGGACATGACCAGAGAAACGCCCCGCGGCCAGCCCACGTCCACCTGGGTCAGGATCAGCGCCGCAATGGTCGCCGACGCGCTGCCGGAGACAACGCCGCAGATATCGCCCACCACGTCGTTGCAGATGGAGCTGACCCGCTCCGCGTTGCGCAGGAGCCGGATGGCCTCCTGTGCGCCCGGCACCTTCCGGGCAGCCATGGAATGGAACGGCTTTTCATCCGCCGAGGCCACCGCCATGCCGATGATATCGAAAACAATGCCCACCATCACGATGGCAAGCAGAATGAGAAAGGCCACGGGGAGGCTGCTGTTGTCCATCACCTCGTCCGAGACCAGGGAAATGATGCCGGAAATCACAACCGTAATCAGGAAAACAGTGATGACCCAGCGGATCGTCTTATGCCGCTGCCGTTTGGCAGCCTCAGGGTCGGTTTTCGCCACGAAAACAGTCTCCTTCTGAGAAATA
>CAKTKF010000280.1 GCA_934569215.1 uncultured Oscillospiraceae bacterium | reverse complement strand
GCCACCGCGTTTTTCATCAGATAGGGATACTGCCTGTCCTCCTGAAGCACCCGGCGCATTCTTGTGAGAATTTTGGTGTGCAGGTCGCCGGGACACTGGCCAAAATAGGCGGGGACGCTGCCCTTCACCTGCCGGCAGTAGATCAGGCGGCGCTTGTGGTCCACGTCCAGCACCTGCCAGACATGCCCCGCAATGGCCAGCTTCTCCCCCACCGGGGGCGGCGAGACCACCGTACCCAGCTCCTGAGACTCGCTGCGGACGGTGTATTCCTCGCTTTCCTGAAACACGCCGTAGAACTTGAAGGAGTTGATGACCCGCTCCCCCGCCAGTCCCACGATCAGGCCGCCCTGCTCCGTCTGCTGAATGTGGTCTGTGGCGATGAGGTGCCGGAGCAGCACCCGGTAGTCCTCCTGGGTGATTCTGTGGAAATAGTGCAGCCGCAGCACCCGGTCGGCCAGCGCCCGGGGGGACAGCTCGCCGCAAGAGGCCAGGGTGGACATGGTCTGGTGGTACAGAAGGCTGAACGGCAGCCTGTCCAGCCGGGGCGGCTCCACCCACCGTTCCTCCAGATACAGCTGCACCAGGGCAATGCCCTGCAAGAGCTTCCAGGGGATGGTGGTGGGCAGCATAGCCCGCACCTCCGGCTCGTCCTCCCGGATAACGAACCACATTTCCGGCGGAAGCTCCCGCCGGCCGGTGCGTCCCATGCGCTGCAAAAAGGAAGAAACCGTCCATGGCGCGTCAATCTGAAACGCCCGCTCTAACCGGCCGATGTCAATGCCCAGCTCCAGCGTCGCGGTGGTCACCGTGGTCATGTACTGGGAATCGTCCTTCATGATGCCCTCCGCCGTCTCCCGATAGGAGGCGGAAAGGTTGCCGTGGTGGACGAGAAAGCGGTCGGGTTCGTGATTCAGCTCGCAGTAATGGCGCAGCGTGGTGGTCACCATCTCGCATTCTTCCCGGGAATTGACGAAAACCAGACACTTTTTCCCCCGGGTATGCTCGAAAATATACCCGATGCCGGGGTCTGCGTTGGCGGGGGCGTCGTCGGTTTTTTCTTCCAGCACGGGCAGTGCGCCGGGAATCTGCTTGTCCTCTGCGGCCTGGGCGTCCTTGACGTAGAAATGCTCCATGCTCAGCCGCCACTTGCTGCCCTTGGCGTCGATTTTCGGGATGACGGTCTTCCTTCCCGTCCCCAGGGACAGAAATTCGCCGGTTCCCTCCGGGTCGCCGATGGTTGCGGACAATCCGATGTGCCGGGGATTGACCCCCGCAATCCGGGACAGCCGCTCAATTAAGCACAGCGTCTGCCCGCCCCGGTCGCCCCGGAGAAGAGAATGCACCTCGTCAATGACCACGAAGCGCAGGTCGCCGAACAGTTTGGCAATGGCCGCGTGCTTGTGCAGAAGCAGCGCTTCCAAAGATTCCGGCGTAATCTGAAGAATGCCGGAGGGGTGCTTCATAAGCTTTGCCTTATGGCTCTGGGCAACGTCCCCGTGCCAGTGCCACACCGGGATATCCGCCTCGGCGCACAGGTCGTTCAGCCGGGAAAACTGGTCGTTGATCAGCGCTTTCAGTGGGCCGATGTAAATGCAGCCCACGCTGGAGGGCATATCCTCGGAAAACAGGGTGATGATGGGAAAAAACGCCGCCTCCGTCTTGCCGGAGGCCGTGGAGGCGGTGAGCAGCACGTTTTCGTCCGTGTTGAAAATGGCGTCTGCCGCGGCAACCTGAATGGAGCGCAGATTCTCCCAGTGGTTTTGATAGATATACTCCTGCACAAAGGGCGCGTATCGGTCAAATGCACGCATGGCAAGCCACCTTACAGCTCAAATTCCGCAAGGGAATCGTCGGTCTGTTCCTCTTTCACTGCGTTCTGGGCGTAGCGGAACCGGTCGGAACCCAGAAGCTCCCGCACACGGATGCCGGGATTCTGGTAGACGATGTCCAGCACCTCAATAAAGTCCCGGATGACCTCCCGTGGGGTGATATGGGTGTCCGCCCCGATGCGGCCGAATTCGATCTCAATGAAGTCCACCATGTCCTGCTGGGTCACGATCTGGGAATAGTCGTACAGCCCCGCGTGAATATCCGCCAGCTTTTCCGTCAGAATCAGCATTTCCTCATAGGTCAGAGGCTGCAAGCGGATAACAGGGGAAAGCAAGTCCTTATGCTCCCCGGAGAAGTGGCCTTCGGCCAGGCGGGAACGGAGGGCTTCGTAGCTGTACACCCCTCGCCGAGGGTCCTCCATGCACTGGGGCGTGCCGCAGAGGATGAAGCCCAGATACTGTGCCTTGCCCTGCATGGCGTCGTTGTACATGGTCAGGATTTTTTCGTAATTGTATTGCCGGGTGATGGCGTTGGGGATTTTGTAGATGTTCACCAGCTCGTCAATGAGGATGAGCATACCGGCGTAGCCCGCCTGCTTGAGAAAACAGGCGAACAATTTGAGATATTCGTACCAGTCGTCGTCCGTGATGACGATATTTACCCCCAGTTCCTGACGGGCATCGGTCTTCGTGGCGTACTCGCCCCGGAACCATTTGAGCACCTTGGCC
>CAKTKF010000279.1 GCA_934569215.1 uncultured Oscillospiraceae bacterium | reverse complement strand
CGTTATGGACATGGAGGTCAGCAGTCTGAAAAAGAAGTACAAGGACAAGAAGTTCGCTGCCGGCTGCTCCCGGGATGTGATCCAGACCGGCGCCGACCGTCTTGGTTGGACGCTGGAGGAGCTGATGGAGAAAACCATCCTCGCCATGCGCAGCTGTGAAGCCGGTGTCGCGGCGGAACAGGCCAAGCTTTGCGGTTGATTTTCTTTCCTTCGGACTCAGCACAATATGATGCAAAAATCCCCGAAAGCTTCTGCTTTCGGGGATTTTACCAACTAATGGGTCTCTTTCAGAGGTTTAATATACTGTTCGCGGCGGCGTCCTTTTTCTGCGAGATAAGCGGCGTCGTTGCCCGCGTGGATCTCCCGGAGGTAATCGTAATGGTTTTGCAGAATGTTCTCGTTATTCCGTGCCAGCATCATCACGGCGATGGAGGAACACTGGTCGGAAGCGCGCTCCAGATAGGTCAGCGTCTCCATGAACACCAGACCGCTGCCCACGGAGCAAGCGCCGCTTTTCAGGCGCTTGGTGTGGCGATCCCGGAGAATCATCACCATGTCGTCAATGGTTTCCTCCAGCGGCTCAATCCGCTTGGCGGCTTCATTGTCACCCTTGGCAAAGGCATCCACGGTGATGGTCAGGATTTCGTTGACGGCAGCGAAAATCAGCTCCAGCTCCCTTTTCGCCACATCGGAGAAGGCCGCGTTATCCGCAACCAGCCGCTGCGCCAGCTCCACCAGATTGGTGGCGTAGTCACCGATACGCTCGAAGTTGGGAACCGTCTGCATCAGCATATCCAGCTGACGGTCGTCCCACTCCGTTTCCACCGCCTTGGACAGGCCAATGAAGAACCGGTCTGCTCTGTCCGTAAACTCATCGATGCAGTCCTCGTCCACATCGATCTCACTGGCAACGGCGGGGTCGTATTTTTCCAGCATCCGGCAGCCCTTTTCAAAATTGGTCTTCGCCAGCGTACCCACATCCGACACGGCCTTGATGGCAACGGACACGGCCAGGGCGGGAGAATTATAAAGCTTTTCGTCCAGGGTGTGCAGCTCGGGATGGCGCAGCTGCTTCTGCTTGTCGTCCTTGACGATGACCATGGACAGCTTCACCAGTTGATCCGCAAAGGGAACCAGCACAATAGCCGTGACCAGGTTGAACACCGTCTGGAAATTCGCAATGTTTCCGCTGTCCACACTGCGCACCCAGAATTCCGAGGAGAACACAGACAGCTTCCGCAGAACGGTCATCAAAAGCAGGAACAGGATCGTTCCGATGGTATTGAAGGCAATGTGGACGACGCCCGTCCGCTTGGCGTCCTTGGACGAGCCGATGGAGCAGACCATAGCCGTGGTGACGCAGGTACCCAGGTTGATACCCATGATGACCGGATAGGCCATGGCAAAGGTGATCCCTGCCCCCGGCACGGAGGCAACCGTCTGGAGCATACCCACGGTCGCCGACGAGCTTTGGACAATGACCGTCAGGACAAGGCCGAAGAGAATGCCGAACAGGGGGTTATTCAGGAATCGCACGAAGGCGATAAACGCGTCCGTCCCCACAAGGGGTTCCACGCCGCTGGTCATCAGATTCAGACCCACAAACAGGATGCCGAAGCCGATGCAGATATCGCCGATGGTGTTGGAGCGCTTGGATTTGATGAACATCAGCAGCACAATGCCGATGATCAGGGCAATGGGCGCTAACGTATCCGTGTCAAACAGCCACAGCAGCCAGCTTCCGTCGGACTGAATGGAGCCGAGGCGGATGATCTGCGCCGTGACGGTGGTGCCGATATTGGCGCCCATGACGATGGACACGGCCTGTTTCAGGTTCAGCACGCCTGCACCGATCAGGGCAACCGTCAGAACGATGGTAGCAGTGGAGCTTTGGATCACGGCGGTGACCAGTGCGCCCGTGAGAACGCCCATCACGACATTTCCGGTGACCTTTTCCAGCACGCGTTTCAGTGCGGCGCCAGAGCTGTTTTTCAGGCCGTCGCCCATCAGCTCGATGCCGTACAGGAACAGGGCAAGCCCGCCCAGAAGCTGCACAATGGCACTTAAAATCTCCATATGAAACTCCTAAAATCTCTTCCGTAGTCGCCATTCGCAGGCACAATATTATTATAAAAAAAGATACCGGAAAAGTACAGTGACAAAATTTGCATAAATTTTACATGCGCTGTACACAAATTTTATGGGAAATGTCAATTATTTTCCCGTTGAACCAAACCCTCCCGCATTTCTGGCCGTATCCGTCAGGGTCTCGGCAATCTCATAGGCCGGCTGGAACACCGGCGTGATCAGGAGCTGGGCGACGCGTTCGCCGTTTTCGATGGTCTGAGGGACGCTGCCGTGGTTGTGCAGAACCACGTTGATCTCCCCCCGGTAGTCGCTGTCCACCACGCCGACCTTGTTGGCAGGTGCCAGCCCCCGCTTGCAGGCAAGGCCGCTGCGGGCGTATACCAGCCCCGCGCAGCCCTGGGGGACCTCCAGCGCGATACCCGTGGGGATGAACACCGTCTCCCCCGGCCGGACGGTCACGGTTGCGTCGATACAGGCGTACAGGTCAGCCC
>CAKTKF010000278.1 GCA_934569215.1 uncultured Oscillospiraceae bacterium | reverse complement strand
GCAGGTACGTTTCCATGGATGCAATCATTTCCACCACAGCCTTTCCTTAGTGATGGGAAAATCCTATCACGGCTGAAGAAATTATGCTGTCGGATTCGCAATGGTGAGAAAGTTTCTTGCATCGGGGGCGGGATGGGTGTATAATGACCTGTAATTAAGGAAGCTGGAAGGGAATCAGTGACGGCCATGGGCAGAGAATTTGAACTGAAATACCGGGCGGATTCCGGGATGATTGCCGCCATTCGGGCGCCCTTCGGGGACTTTTCCGAGATCCGGATGGAAACGGTCTATTATGACACTTTGGACGCCGCCTTGAGCCGTCGGTGCTGGATGCTGCGGCGGCGGTACGAAAACGGGACGTCCGTCTGCACCCTGAAAACGCCCCTCCCCGACGGCAGCCGGGGGGAATGGGAAACCCCGTGTGATGATATCGGGTTGGCAGCGAAAGAATTATGTAAATTCGGCGCGCCGGAAGACCTGCTCACCCTGACGGCAAGCGGTCTGACGGAAGCCTGCTCTGCCCGATTCACCCGTCTGGCAAAGCGGCTCACGCTGGAAAACTGCACCGTGGAGCTGGCGCTGGACGAGGGCGTGCTGATGGGCGGCGGGAAGACGCTTCCCTTTGCCGAGGTGGAGGTAGAACTGAAATCCGGCGAAGAAGCCACCGCAATCGCTTTCGCCGAAGCACTGGCGCGGAAATTCGGCCTGACCCCGGAACCGAAAAGCAAAGCGCAGCGAGCCATGGAGCTGCTGCATTAAGGACATACAGGAGAGAGAAATATGCCCAAATTTGAGACGCTGTTTTCCAAATACGACCGTCTGGTGCTGTTCGACACCGAGACTACCGGCCTGATCTACAACCGGGACGAGATCATCGAGTTCGCCGCCGTGGTGCTGGAGCGGGTGGACGGAACGCCCCAGGTGGTGCAGGAGTACGACCAGCTGGTCGCCCTGTCCCCCGGCGGGTTCGTGCCGCCGAAAATTCAGGAGCTGACTGGCATTTCCACCCAAGACCTGCGGGAACGTGGCCTGCCCAAGACAAGAGTCTGCCGGGACATCGCGGAGATGATTCAGGGCAATACCCTCCTGCTGGCCTACAACGCCCATTTTGACCTGAGCTTCCTGTTTTACATGCTTCTGCGGGACGGCGACCCGGCCGTGCTCAAGGGCAAGGACAAGTTGGATCTGCTCACGGTCTACCGCGACCGTCACAGCTACCCCCACCGGCTGTGCAGCGCCATTGAGGTCTACGGCCTTTCCGGCAAGGTGGTCAATTCCCACCGGGCGGTGGACGACGTGCTTGCTACCGTGGCGGTGATGGAGGAGATGGAGAAAGAAAAAGATGACCTTGAGCGTTATGTAAACCTTTTCGGCTACAACCCCAAATACGGCATTGAGGGCAAGCCCATCGGCTCCATTACCTACAAGCCCCAGCCCTATAATCCCGTGAAGCCGCTGTACGAGGCGTAGTGTCCTTATGGAATGGCTGAATATTTTCGGGTTAATTATGATGGCGGTCATTATGATACCCAATATCCTGTTTGCAATGAAGTGCAAGGACGGCTTCGAGAACAAATGGAACAATAAGCTTGTAGAAATCCTGGAGCAAATAGGCCGGTTCTGCTGCTTTGGATTTATGATCATCAACATTCCGGGAACTTGCTTCGGGTGGTGGTCTGACGAAGCGTTCGCCGTATATCTGGCCGTGGATGCCGTGCTGGTGACGCTTTACTGCGTGATCTGGGCGGTCTGCTTTCGGAAAAGCAGCGTTTTCAGGGCGTTGGCGCTGTCCATTATCCCCTCTGTCCTGTTCCTGTTCAGCGGAATTATGAGCCGGTCGATTCTTTTGACCATTGCCGCGCTGCTGTTCGCGCCGAGCCATATCATGCTTTCCTATCATAACGCAAAATGATTTTCACCACAGGAGGTAACAATATGCTGAATCAATCCGCCTATGCCCTGGGTGCCAACCGCTCCTGCATCCGGGACCTGTTTGAATACGGCTGCCAGCGCGCCGCCGTTGTGGGACGGGAGAACGTCTATGACTATTCCCTGGGCAACCCCTCCATCCCCTCGCCGAAGGAGGTGGACGAGACGGTGCGCCGGATTCTCGACGACACCGATTCCCTGCTGATTCACGGCTACACCTCCGCCGTGGGCGATTATGCCGCCCGGAAGGCCATTTCCGACGACCTGAACGCCCGCTATGGCGTGTCCACCGTCCCGGAGGAATTTTTTATCGGCTGCGGCGCAGCGCCGGAGCTGGTGAGCGTGTTCCGGGCGCTGGCGGTTCCGGGGGCGGAAATTCTGGCGGTCGCGCCCTATTTCCCGGAGTACAAGCCCTTCGCCCAGGAGGCGGGACTGGAATTTAAGGTCGTTCCGGCGGACATACCTTCCTTCCAGATCAACCTGACCGCCATGGAGCAGATGATCACGCCCGATACACAGGCAATCATCCTCAACTCCCCCAATAACCCCTCCGGCGTCGTCTACACACGGGAGACCTATCAGGCGCTGGCGGAGATCCTGAACAGAAAGGCCGCGGAGTACGGCCACCCCATTTACATCGTCTCCGACGAG
>CAKTKF010000277.1 GCA_934569215.1 uncultured Oscillospiraceae bacterium | reverse complement strand
CAAGGCCGCCGTGAACGCCGCCTATGAATACGGCAGAACCGGCACCAAGGCCGAGCGTCAGGAGGCCTACCAGGCGTCCCTCAGGAGCAACCACATCATCGGGCTGCTGCCCTACCTGCATCTGAAGCAGGATTATATCAAGGGCGTTCTGGAGGACTACGCCGGAACCGCCGGCAGTCTGCTGACCCAGACCACCTACGCCCTGGAAGGCGACGTTCCCGAGCTTGCGACGGACAAATTTGACGAAGACCGCGCCCCCCAGCTGACGCTAGTCGTCACAATGGGGACTCCCGGCGTGAATTTTAACGTAGATGACCTGTTCAACCAGATTCTGGACGCCTACAGCATGAACGTCTTTGCCGTGGAGGCGAAGGGCGCACAGGCCGAAGGCGAACCGGATGCCGTGGATTTGCAGAAAGTTTACGACGAAGTCTGTGTAAAGCCCGTGGATGCCACCGTCAACATGCAGACCTTCAAGGCCGTCCCCGGCTCCTACGGCTACGAGTTTGACATGGTGCAGGCGCAGAAGCAGATCAGCGCGGCGCAGTACGGCGAGGTCGTCCGCATTCCCATGGAATATGTCGCCCCGGAAATTCTGGACGACGATGTCTTCTTCCGGGACGTTCTGGGCAGCACCAGCACGCCCCACTCTAACAACGCCAACCGCACCGCCAATCTGGAGCTGGCCTGTAAGGCGCTGAACGGCGTTGTGCTGAACCCCGGCGAGACCTTCTCCTTTAACGACACTTTGGGCGAGCGCACCACCGGGAAGGGCTACAAGTCCGCCCCTGCCTACTCCGGCGACGATCTGGTGAATCAGGTTGGCGGCGGCATCTGTCAGGTTTCCTCCACGCTGTATTGCAGCGCCCTGCTGGCCGATCTGGAAATCGTCTCCCGCACCAACCACGGCTTCCCCGTGAACTATATCAATTACGGCATGGACGCCACCGTCAGCTGGCGCTCCCCTGATTTCAAGTTCCGCAACAACACCAATTACCCCATCAAGCTCGAAGCAAGCGTCAGCGGCGGCTATGTCAATGTGCAGATTCTCGGCACCGACGAGAAGGACTACTACGTTGAAATGAGCTACGTCATTTCCGAGACCTACAAGCCCGAAACGGAATATAAGGACTTCAAGCCCGACAATCCCGAGGGCTACAAGGACGGGGACGTGATTGAGGAAGGCACCACCGGATATCTGGTCAAGACGTACAAGAGCAAGTACAACAAGGCCACCGGCGTGCTGATCTCCAAGGATTTTGTCGCCAATTCCCGGTACAAGACCGTGAACAAGGTTGTCGCAAGAGTCGAAGCGGAGCCGACGACGGAACCTACCACAGTTCCCACGACCCCCTCCACCGAACCCACCACCGAACCCACGACGCCGCCCACTGTGGCGCCTACGGCGCCATCCACCGAGCCCCCCACCACCAGCACGCCGGAACCCAGCGGAGAATCCGGCGGCGAATAACGAACAATAGCATACACAAAGGGCGTGACCTTCCCCGGTCACGCCCTTTGTTACTGCTTTCTGATGTAGTTGTGGACCTGCCAGAACAGGCTCAGCGCCGTCAGGATGTCATGGGCTTCCCACTGTGCGCTTCTCCCGTCGAATGTCCCCTTCCACGGGAAATCCTCCGGCGCGTCGAAAAACCAGCCTTCCGTCAGGTTGAGCTTGCAGACGTATCTGTCCGCAGCGGGGCAGGCCGTCTTGTTTTCGTAGTCTCCAAGCGCTTCCCTGACGCCTGCGTATATCAGGGGGTACGTATCTTCCGGCAGGGGTTCCCAATGCTTTGCCTTGTCCTTTACCGTGATGCAGGAAACCTCGGGCGACAACTCCAGCGCTTCTTTGTGAGACGCCGCGCAGCCGATATTGGCAATATAGGGAACGCCGGAGAAGCACATGACGCTTTCTCCGATTTCTGCCACGTGGATGCCGTTGATGAAAAACGACTCGATGGGCGGCGTGTGAATCGTGTGAGGAAAATAAGCGTTTGCCTCCCCGTTTCTCGCGTGCTGCCCCACCGTTATGATCCCGTAAGGCTCCATTGCCGCCTGTCCGCGAATCCTGTCCCACAGCGTTTCCCGGTTGGGCAAATCAAAGACGCGGACACAGGCAGGCAGCTTGTCCAGCTCGACATTTGACTCTGTGCATCCCGCAAAATGCATATCGTACAGCAGAATATCGTCGATTCCGGCATCGACTGCGGCATTGCACACAGCCAGAACGTCGCTGGTAATGCAGGATCTGCCATAGGCTCTCCACAATTTGTACTGGGGATACCGTTCCTCATGCCGGCAGGCTTCCCTGTTGGCGTCGAAAATCCCGCTTGCCCCCTCCATATCCGCAATCACGATCAGCTGCTTCATATCCGGCATCTCCCAACGTTTTTCTCATTTTATCACATAACGGCCGAAAACGCAAGCAACGCCCGGTTTCCGGTCTTGCATTTGCCGGGAAATGCTGTATAATGAGGAAAATGCAATTTCCGTTTTGCACCGACTTTTTTCAGGAGGAAAATCCATGTCAAAAGGCCATTTTTCCGCGGATTCCCCGCGAAAAAGCGTTTCTCCCCGCCGAATTATCACGGTGGC
>CAKTKF010000276.1 GCA_934569215.1 uncultured Oscillospiraceae bacterium | reverse complement strand
AATCTGCGCCACAAGGGCGGAGGCGGAGTCCGGATGAATGAGAAGAATCAGACCCAGCACCATCAGCAGCACCGGGGTAGCGATCAGACGAATGACGGATAAAATAGTATCTTTCATAACAGAGTCACCTCACCAAAGTTCAGTATACCCCGAATCCGGGGCGGTGTCAATCGGGGAAAGCGGAAATCGGGGGCATTGCCCGACACGCACGACGCCCTCTCTTTTGATGGGAGACCGAAAAACAGGAAATGGAGCGCATCGGTATCGATACGCTCCATTTTTCAATCTAAAATGCGGGTACAGCCCCTTGGCTCTCCCTCTGGGAGAGCTGTCACCGAAGGTGACTGAGAGGGCTTTACACGTACCCGCTCCGTCCTCGCTTCGCTCGTCCACCTCTCCCAGAGGGAGAGGCAAGAGGGTGCGCTGAAACGTTGTGAGTTGCGGAGAAGCGGAGATAGCACCGTTATATGCCCCACTTGGGGGCGTCCCTTGGGAACGAGGGAATGGGGTTTTCCTCCGCTGATACCCGGTTTCTCACGTAAAATGCGCGGCGTCCTTCCTCCCTTCTCCAACATCACCTACATCTTGTGATTTTTCCGCTTTTTTCAATCCCACATGTTGTGTTTCGACAGAATCTGCGCCGCAGTTGTGCTACTATGATTCCAGGCTTGCGGGACGAAGCCGGATGACTGCCGCCGTGGCGTCGTCCATCTGCTTCCCGCGGCCATACTCCAGAATCTTTGCTGCCAGCTCCCCAGGCGGCATGTCCGGAGTCAGGTCAGACCGGCGGGAAATCCCCTCTCCATCCACGCCGTCGCTGAGCAATACCAGCGCTTCCCCCCGACGCAGGGACAGCTTCTCCACCGTTTCCCGGCTTTCCGTTACGGAAATGCCCGGCGGTGGGGTGGCTGTCCCTATTTTTTCCGCGCTGCCCCGGCGAAGCAGCCAGCTGGGGGCGGCGCCCCACTTGTACAGCGTGGCGTGGCCGGTGTCGAGATAGAGTTCCGCCAAATCTACCGTGACCGCCCCGGCGCTGCCCCGGAGGGCGAGAATGCTGTTGAGGGTGCGCAGAGCGTGGGCGGCGGGAAACCCGGCGGTGAGCATCTGCCGCAGAAGCGACCCTGCCGACTGCCCTTCCTGGGCGGCGCCCAGCCCGGTACCCATCCCGTCGCAGAGAAGGACGTAGTACCGGCACTCGGATCCCGGAAAGGCAAGACAGCGGTCGCCGTTGGCAAGCTCCTTGCTGCGGCTGCGGGCGGCGGCCTCGGCGCGAAACCAGGCTCGCGGCCGCTGTCCCCGGCGGGGCAGGTCGTCGGCAAGCCCCCGCAGATAGTCTCCCAGAAACTGATACTGCTGCACCAGCGCCGCCCGGTACTCTGACTGTCGGGCGCTGTCGGCTTTCAGAAGCTTTAACTGCTCCTGCCCCCGGCGAAGCTCCGGGATCAGCCGCCCCGACTTGCGGCACTGGGCGTCCAGCGGGTTTTGCAGCAGCGAAATATCCAGCGACGACTGCTGGGGACAGCTGTTCCGGGCGGAGCAGCTGCCGCAGGCGCGCTGCCGCACCTTTTGCAGAACGGCGGAAGCGTCGACGGCTGGCGGCGCGGTCTCCAGAAAAAGCTGCTGGGTGACGCCGAGAACCTCCGCCCCCAACTCCAGCCGTACCTGGGCCAGCCCCGTTTCGCCACGGCGGCGGGCGGCCTCCTGAGAGGGGGGCATCAGGATGCCCAGCCCGCCGCCGAGAATCAGCCCCGGGAGCGGCGTATAATCCCGGATGCCGCAGATCGCCATTACCACCATGCACGCCGCCCCCGGCGCGAGACAGCGCATCCACTTGCGCTCAAAAGGAACCATGCGGATAACGCCCGCGAGACACAGCACCGCCGTCATGGGAATCTTCGTCACCTGCGCCAGATCCAGCCCCAACCCTCCAAGTACCGCGGCGGGGAAAGCGCTGCCCACTGCCAGCGCGCCCGCCGCGAGATACCCCAATCCAAGATAAGGCGTCGGTGAAGCCTGCGCCAGCGCCAGCACCGCCACACCGCCCACCAGCCAGTCGGTGACGGCGGTGCGCCTGCCCAGCGCCACGGGGAACAGCAGCCCCGCCCCGGCGGCAATGACGATCCGCAGGAAATAGACCGGCACCGGCACGGTGTCCCGCAGCACCAGCTGGAACAGCAGTCCGGTCAGCGCCGTAAGGAACGCGGAAATGGCGGGGAAGATCAGCGGCTGTTCCTCCGGAATGTGCCGGGCGAGGAGCAGCGCCAGCAGTCCGCCGGAAGCCGACCACACCAGCCCCTGCAATCCCGCGATGCCCCAGAAGACCCAGTAGCCCAGCATGGCTCCCAGGCTCATGACCGCTGCGTGCCAGCCGCTCATGGCTAAAATCAGCCCCATAGCCAGGGGCTGGGGGTAATTGCCCAGACTGGCCGCGCTGAGCAGAAACCCGCTGCCGCCGCACAGAAGGACGACCCCTCCCGTGCGGATTTTCGGGTTCAGCAGCAGCCTTTGACACGTTCGCCGCCCCCGCCGCAGGTACGTTTCCATGGATGCAATCATTTCCACCACAGCCTTTCCTTAGTGATGGGAAAATCCTATCACGGCTGAA
>CAKTKF010000275.1 GCA_934569215.1 uncultured Oscillospiraceae bacterium | reverse complement strand
TTCCTGCGCCAGCACCCCAAGACCCTGTCCCTGCCCTTCCGCGCCGACCTCGGCCGCCCCAACCGGGACAACGTGATCGACGGCTACATCAACGGCAACGAGGAGGATGTCTGCGCCGACGGCATCTGGCAGAACTACTTCACCCGCCAGCCCGACCGGCTGACGGAAGAAGACAAGCGGGAATTCCTGTCCAAGTTTGACGGCGTTTCCCTCGGCTCCGACGCCTTCTTCCCCTTCCCCGACAACATCAAGCGCGCCAAGGCCTCCGGCGTCAAGTACATCGCCCAGCCCGGCGGCTCCATCCGGGACGATCTGGTCATTGCGGAATGCGATAAGGACGGCATGGTCATGGCCTTCACCGGTATGCGGCTGTTCCACCACTAAGGAGGGCTTTCATGAAACTGTTAGTCGTAGGCGGCGGCGGACGGGAACACGCCATCATCAAGAGTCTGAGAAAGAATCCCGCGGTCACGGAGATTTTCGCCCTCCCCGGCAACGGCGGCATCGCGGCGGACGCGGTATGCGTCCCCATCGGCGCTACGGAGATCGACAAGATCGTCGCCTTTGCTCAGGAAAAGAACGTGGATTACGCCGTGGTCGCACCCGACGACCCGCTGGTACTGGGCTGCGTGGACGCGCTGGAAGCTGCGGGCATTCCCTGCTTCGGCCCCCGCGCCCGGGCTGCCATCATCGAGGGCAGCAAGGTCTTCTCCAAAAATCTCATGAAGAAATACGGCATTCCCACCGCCCGGTACGAGGTTTTCGACGACATGGCCGCCGCCCTTACTTATCTGGACACCGCCCCCATCCCCACCGTCATCAAGGCCGACGGCCTGGCGCTGGGCAAGGGCGTCATCATCGCCCAGACCCGGGAGGAGGCCAAGACCGCCGTCCGGGACATGATGGAGAACCACGTTTTCGGCAAATCCGGCGACCATGTGGTCATCGAGGAATTTCTCACCGGCCCGGAGGTCTCCGTGTTGGCCTTCACCGACGGCAAGGTGGTCAAGCCCATGGTGTCCTCCATGGATCACAAGCGGGCGGGAGACGGCGACACCGGTCTGAACACCGGCGGCATGGGTACCGTCGCCCCCAACCCCTACTACACCCCGGCCATCGCCGAAAAGTGCATGCAGGAAATTTTTCTGCCCACCGTCGCCGCCATGAACAGCGAAGGCCGCACCTTTCAGGGCTGCCTTTACTTTGGCCTGATGCTCACCCCCGACGGCCCCAAGGTCATTGAGTACAACTGCCGCTTCGGCGACCCGGAGACCCAGGTGGTGCTGCCCCTGCTGGAAAGCGACCTGCTGACCGTCATGCAGGCCACCACCAACGGCACCCTGGCGGATACGGAGGTTCGCTTCTCCGACAAGTTCGCCTGCTGCGTCATCACCGCCTCCGCCGGGTATCCCGTCAGCTACCAAAAGGGCTACGAGATCACCATGACCCCGGAAGCCGCCGCCCACACCTATGTGGCAGGGGCGAAGCTGGAGGAAGGAAAGCTTCTGACCTCCGGCGGCCGGGTCACCGGCACCACCGCCGTGGCCGATACCCTGGCAGACGCCATCCGGGAAGCCTACCGTCTCGCAGACGGTGTGCAGTTTGAAAACGCCTACCGCAGAAGCGATATCGGCCAGCGCGCCCTGCAAGCCTAACTAAAGCTCTGAATAAATCACATTAGGAGGAAATAACCCCATGGTTTATCGGGTATTTGTAGAAAAAAAGGAAGGTCTGGACAACGAGGCCAAGGGTCTGCTGAATGAGGCCAGGAACCTTCTCGGCATGGAGCGGCTGGAAAACGTCCGGCTGTTCAACCGGTACGACGCGGAAAATATTACGGAAGATCTGTTCCGGTATGCCGTGAAAACGGTCTTCTCCGAGCCGCAGCTGGATACCGCTTCTGCGTCCATTCAGCTCTCCGGCGCTTATGTTTTCGCCGTGGAGGCGCTGCCCGGCCAGTTTGACCAGCGGGCGGATTCCGCCGCCCAGTGCATCCAGATCATCTCCCAGGGCGAGCGTCCTCTCATTCGCACCGCCAAGGTCTACGCCCTGTACGGCACGCTGACGGACGAGGACATCCGGGAATTCAAGAAATATGTTATTAACCCGGTGGAATGCCGGGAAGCGTCCCTGGACGTGCCGGAGACCCTCGCTATCCGCTACGACATCCCCACGGAGGTGGCGACCCTGACCGGCTTCACGAAACTTAGCCGGGAGGAACTGGCGGACTTTATCGCCCGCTACGGCCTTGCCATGGACTTGGACGACATCGTCTTCTGCCAGTCCTATTTTCAGAAGGAAGGCCGCGACCCCACCATCACAGAGATCCGCATGATCGACACCTACTGGTCAGACCACTGCCGCCACACCACTTTCGGCACCACTCTCGACCACGTTACCTTTGAGGACGCCCTGCTGCAAAAGACCTACGAGGACTATCTGGAAACCCGGAACGCCCTTGGCCGCAGCGAGAAGCCTGTCTGCCTGATGGACCTCGCGACCATCGCCGTCAAGCACCTGAAGGCCGTGGGCAAGCTCCCTAAGCTGGACGAGAGCGAGGAGATCAACGCCTGCACGGTGAAGATGGACGTCACCGTGGACGGCGTCACCGAGCCGT
>CAKTKF010000274.1 GCA_934569215.1 uncultured Oscillospiraceae bacterium | reverse complement strand
GCTCTTTCCACAGCGGAAAGGAGTTTGACAATGTCCGCAAAGAGAAAAGATAAAAAAGGACGTGTTCTTCGGACAGGAGAGAGCCAACGCAAAGATCTTACTTATCAATACCATTACACAGATTCCCGTGGAAAACGGCATACGGTGTATGCGCCAACGCTGGATGGGCTTCGCGAGAAAGAGAAAGAAATCAACAGCACTGAAAATGCGGGAGCCAGCTACAACGATGGAGGGATTACCGTAATTGAATTGCTGGAGCGCTATATCAGCCTGAAGCAGGGTGTCCGCTACGCAACGACAGTCGGCTATGGATTTGTTTTAAGTCTTGTGAAAAAAGAAGCTTTTGGACAGCGAAGAATTCGGGATATTAAACCCTCTGACGCAAAGCTCTGGTTCATGAAGCTGCAAAAGGACGGCAGGGGCTACAGTACCATTACCAGCGTCCGCGGCGTTGTGAAACCCGCTTTTCAGATGGCCTACGAGGAAGAAATTCTGCGCAGAAATCCCTTTGACTTCAAGCTGTCCGACGTGGTGAAGAATGACTCCAAGAAGCGAATCGCACTGACCCAGGAGCAAAGGGACACCTTCATGGGCTTTATCAAGGGTGACAAGCATTTCAGCCGATACTATGATGAGTTCACGGTGTTGCTGGAAACTGGAATGCGCGTCAGTGAGATGTGCGGGCTTACCAGGCAGCAATTGGATTTTGCCAACCGACGCATCTGGGTGGATCACCAGCTTGTCCGTATGTCAGATGGGACGCTCTTTGTGGAGAAAACCAAAACGGAAAGCGGGTGCCGTTTCCTTCCTATGACAGACAATGTCCGGGATGCTCTGCAACGTATCCTTGCGAATCGGAAGAAACCGGACATTGAATACTGTGTGGATGGGTATAGTGGCTTTCTGCTTCTGGACAAGAACGGAAAGCCCTGTGTGGCAATGCACATTGAGCATCATATGCAGTGGGCCATGAAGAAGTACCGAAAGCTCCACCCCGATGATCCGCTTCCGACGATTACGCCCCATGTTCTGCGGCATACCTTTTGCACCAATATGGCCAATGCCGGAATGGCAATCAAGGACCTGCAATATCTGATGGGACACTCGGATGCAGACGTGACATTGAACGTCTATACCCATGCTTCCTATGCGCACGCGGAGTCCGCTATGCGGAAGATATTACAGTTCCAGACAAATGGAAATGCGCAAAAGCTTGGCTGAGGTTACACCAAATTTACACCAATTGGCCGTGGAATGATAAAGAGATGTAACGGGTTATACACCAATGATATTCTAAAAAGCGAAACTTTTTAACTTATAAAGCAATATAAAAGGAAATAAACAATGGTAAAAATCTTACTTTTATGCCACGGGAATATTTGCCGCAGTCCTATGGCGGAGTACATCCTGAAGGACATGGCCGCGCGGGCGGGGGCGGCGGAACGATTTGAGATCGACTCCGCCGCGGTGAGCCGGGAGGAAATCGGTAATCCCGTGTACCCGGCCGCACGGCGGGAGCTGGAAAAGCATGGCGTCTTCTGCGGCAATCACACCGCCCGTCAGGTGACTGCCGCGGATTTGCGCCATTTTGACCGGCTTTATTATATGGATCGCAGCAACGCCCGGCTTCTGAAACGGCTGCTGCCCGACGACCCGGAGAAGATCCGGCCGCTGCTTGACCGGGATGTGGCCGACCCCTGGTATACGGGGGATTTTGACAAAACCTGGGACGACCTAGTAGAGGGCTGCACCCGGATTATGGAGGAATTTGGATGAATCAGGAAATTTTGGAGGGAAGGCTGGCAGAGCTGCCCCTGTACTGCTACCAGTTCTTCGATCCGCAGGAGCTGGAATTCTCCCAGCGCGTCCGGTGGATCTGCGAGCATGAATGCCCCATGTACGGCAAAAGCTGGGCATGTCCCCCGGGTGTTGGCAGTGTGGAGACATGTCAGGAGAAATGTATGCGCTACAAAAACTGCCTGATGATCGCCACCGTCACCGAGGTTCCTGACATCGCCGACATCACCCAGACCCTCGCCACCCGCGCCGACCATGAGGACATCACCAACCAGGTGGGCGGCTTCCTCCGGGAACAGGGGGTGGAGCCGTATATCCTGTCCACGGAATCCTGCGCCATCTGCCCCCGGTGCGCCATCGAGGACGGCCTGCCCTGCCGCCATCCGGAGCGGATGCACCCCTGCGTGGAAAGCCAGGGCATCAACATCATCCCCACGCTGGAGCGCTGCGGGATCGAGTTCCAGTACGGGGACAACGTTGTGACCTGGATATCCCTGCTGCTTTTCTGAAATCATCCGGGCAGTGCTGCGTAAATGCGGTGCTGTCCCGATTTTTTCTGATTTCCCTATTGACAAAGGGAAGAATGGGGTGTATACTGACATCAACAAATGAGCGTATGCTCATATATACATTTAATTAGGGAGGCATTCCCATGGTGAAGAAAGTATATCTGGTGGAGAATCTGGACTGCGCCAACTGTGCGGCGAAGGTGGAGGCGGCACTCAATGCCCTCCCCGAGGTGCAGGAGGCGGTACTCACCTACGCCACGATGCAGCTTCGGATCACCGCCGAAGACCCCGACGCTCTGCTGCCCAAGCTTCAGGAGGTCGCAC
>CAKTKF010000273.1 GCA_934569215.1 uncultured Oscillospiraceae bacterium | reverse complement strand
CCCGGGAAGGTCAGCGCCTGCAGCGCCTGTTTCGCAAAGAAAATGATCGCCCAGCCCATGCCGATGTAGCAGATCATGGAAAAGACCCGGTATTTCTTCAGGTCAATGGCCGTCAGGGTCGTGGCCAGCGCCACCATGCCCCACTCGAAGCCGAACAGCACCCAGGCAAGGACAGGGTTCTCCGGGCGGATGGCGGACAGCAGAATCACAGTGTAGGTTCCCGCAATGAGGAAATAAATGGTGCAGTGGTCAAGTACCTGCATCACCTTTTTGCCCAGGGTGGGCTTCAGGCCGTGGTAGACACTGGAAATGGTGAACATGGTGACCATGGCGCTGCCGTAAATGGCGGAGGTGACGACGCCCCAGGGATTGGCGTGGAGGGCGGCGAAAATGACGCACAGCGTCAGCGCCACGACGCCCACGGCGCCGCCGACGATGTGGGTGACCATGTTCATGATCTCTTCGCCCCGGCTGTAATCCGGGAGCTGACGGTCGGACAATTTCGTTCGTTTCATAGTGATTCCTTTCTTTGTTTTGTATAGTGATTCCTTTCTTTGCAAAGATGGCAGGAGTATAGCACATTTTTCACAAAAAAGAAACCGCCATTTTGTCGAGTTCTCTCCCCGGCGGAGAAATTCGGTTTCTACCGGGGTGAGAAGTGGATACGGGGTTGACAAATGTCCTTCCATACAATACAATTCTCCTAGTCACGGCGTAAAGTACGCCGTTTTTTGCATAGAATAGAGAGGGTTCGAGCTATGAAAAAGATACCGTTTTTGACTCTGGAAAAAGCAAAGGAAATCCGCGAGCAGATCCCCACCCCCTTTTACGTTTACGACGAGGCCGGCATCCGCGCCAACGCCCGGGCGCTGAAGGCGGCGTTCTCCTGGAATCCCGGATTCCGGGAGTATTTTGCCGTCAAGGCCACCCCCAACCCCTTCCTGCTGAAAATCCTCCACGAGGAGGGCTGCGGCTGCGACTGCGCCACCTATACGGAGCTGCTGCTGTCCGAGGCCGTTGGCATCACGGGACATGACGTGATCTTTTCCTCCAACGATACGCCGGCGCTGGATATGCGCAAGGCGCGGGAGATGGGCGTATACATCAATCTGGACGACGCCACCTATGTGGATTTTCTGGCGTCCATGGGTCCGGTTCCCGAGACGGTGTGCCTGCGGTATAACCCGGGCGGCTCCTTCTCCCTGGGCAACACCATCATGGATATGCCCCGGGACGCCAAATACGGCATGACCGAAGACCAGATGGCGGGGGCCATCACCCGGCTGATGAAGCTGGGCACGAAGCACTTCGGCGTTCACGCCTTCCTCGCCTCCAATACCACCACCAATGAATATTATCCCGCCCTGGCCGGGCAGCTGTTCCGTCTGGCGGTGCGGCTGCACAACGCCACCGGCGCTCACATTTCCTTCATCGACCTGTCCGGCGGCATCGGCGTGGACTACCGCCCCGAGCAGCCCCGATGCGACATCGGCGTCATCGGCGAGGGCGTACGGGTCAAGTACGAGGAAATCCTGACCCCCAACGACATGGGCGACGTCGCCATTTTCACCGAGCTTGGCCGGTTCATGCTGGCGCCCTACGGCCACCTGATCTCCACCGTCATTCACGAAAAGCACATCTACCGGGAATACGTGGGTCTGGACGCCTGCGCCGCCAACCTGATGCGCCCGGCCATGTACGGCGCTTACCACCACATCACCGTGCTGGGCAAGGAGGACGCCATTCTCGATCACGTCTACGACGTCACCGGCGGTCTGTGCGAGAACAACGACAAATTTGCCGTCGAGCGAAGCCTGCCGGAGATCCAGATCGGCGACATCGTCGCCATTCACGACACCGGCGCTCACGGCTTCTCCATGGGCTACAATTACAACGGCAAGCTCCGTTCCGCGGAGGTTCTGCTGAAGAAGGACGGGAGCTTCCAGCTCATCCGCCGCGCCGAGACGCCGGAGGACTATTTCGCGACCTTCGATTTTTCGGATTTCCACTTTGGAAAGTAACACTGGCATTGTGTACAAAAACGATTCTGATTTTTTGGATGGCAGGTCGCAAATTAACAAGAAAATTTCATACTTTTCCGTTTCGTTTATGCTATAATGTATAAGGCGGCAGTAAGGCATCCTCCCAATCAGCCGCGCCGAAAAGGAGAACCCCATGAATAATATTCTGTTTTTTCTGACACCAAAGGCGATGTGTGCATATTTGTACGATGATTATACCATCCGGCAGGCGCTGGAAAAGATGGAATCCGCAGGCTACGCCGCGATTCCCATTCTCAACCACCGGGGCGAATACCGGGGAACCCTGACCGAGGGCGACCTGCTGTGGGCCATGAAGAACATGTGCTACATGGATATGCGTCAGGCCGAGGCCCGCCGGGTCATGGAGATTGCCCGCCGAAAGGACAACGTCCCCGTCCGGGTCACCACCTCCATGCATGAGCTGGTGGAACGGGCATCCAATCAGAATTTCGTTCCCGTGGTGGACGACAAGGACGCGTTCATCGGCCTGATTACCCGAAAGGCCATCATCCGCTACTGCCGGGAAAAGCTGTTCCCCGAAGATTGATCATCTACCGTCAGAATCAACTGCATAGCGTCAAATCCATAATGAAAAAGCACTGT
>CAKTKF010000272.1 GCA_934569215.1 uncultured Oscillospiraceae bacterium | reverse complement strand
ATCAAGGAGATCGAGGCGCAGCTGAAGGACGAGGCCGAGGAAAAGGGCCGCGAGATCATCGCCACCGCCATCCAGCGTTGCGCCGCCGATCACGCCGCCGAGACCACCGTCTCCGTGGTCACCCTGCCCAACGACGAGATGAAGGGTCGCATTATTGGCCGGGAAGGCCGGAACATCCGCACCCTGGAGACCATTACCGGCGTTGACCTGATCATCGACGATACCCCCGAAACCATCACCGTTTCCAGCTTTGACCCCGTCCGCCGGGAGATCGCCCGGCTGGCGCTGGAGAAGCTCATTGTGGACGGCCGCATTCATCCCACCCGCATTGAAGACATGGTGGAAAAGGCGCGGAAGGAAGTTGACCGCACCATCCGCGAGGAGGGTGAGCGCGCCTGTTATGAGACCGGCGTTCACAATCTGAACCCCGAGCTTGTTAAGATCCTGGGTCGTCAGAAGTACCGTACCTCTTACGGTCAGAACGTTCTGAATCACTCTATCGAGGTTGCCCATATCGCCGGTCTGATGGCCGCGGAGCTTGGCGTGGACGTTGCCATGGCGAAGCGCGCCGGCTTGCTCCATGATCTGGGCAAGTCCATCGACCACGAGGTGGAAGGCAGCCATGTGCAGCTGGGCGCGGATCTTGCCCGGAAGTACAAGGAAAATCCCGTTATCGTCAACGCCATTGAAGCCCACCACGGCGATGTGGAGCCCAAGACCGTCATTGCGGTTCTGGTGCAGGCAGCCGATGCCATTTCCGCCGCCCGTCCCGGCGCACGTCGTGAGAACGTGGAGAACTATATCCGCCGCCTGCAAAAGCTTGAGGAGCTGACCGGTTCTTACCCCGGTGTTGAGAAGGCTTACGCCATTCAGGCCGGCAGGGAAGTGCGGATCATGGTCAAGCCCGAGGTTGTGACCGAGGACAACATGATTCTTCTGGCGCGGGACGTTGCCAAGAAGATCGAGTCCGAGCTGGAATATCCCGGACAGATCAAGGTAAACGTTATCCGGGAAACCAAGGCAGTGGAATACGCAAAATAATTCAATCGATTTTCCGCCTCCGGAGTTCTTCTCCGGAGGCTTTTTTTACGGCTGTTTCCGAAAGTTTGGGGCAGGCGGCTCTTTTTCCAAAAACGCTTTCTAATTTCTTCGGTTTCTTGTTTTACTTTCCTCTTTACGAACGGGAAAAAGTGGTGTACAATATCTTTATCGTTTATCGGGAGGTGGGATATTTGAATTGCCTTAAGTGCGGCCGCGAAATTGAAGAGGGGCAAGTTTTCTGCAACGACTGTCTTGTGCAGATGGCGAAGTATCCGGTTAAGCCCGGCACCGCCGTTCAGCTTCCGTCCCGTGGGGGGGCAGCCGTTTCAAAGAAGGTTCACTCCCGCCGCCGGGGTAAGGCTGCACCGGAGGAGCAGCTGAAAGCGCTGAAGGTTCGCGTCCGGGTCTTGTCTGCGCTGCTGGCGCTCTGCGTGGTGCTGCTGGTCGTTATTTCCGTCGTCACATTCCGATTCATGAGCGAAAACCGCCTTCTGCCGGGGCAGAATTATTCCGCCGTCACCGCTACCACGGCCACCGAGGGGAGCTAATGTTTCACGTGAAACATTCAGACATATCAAGGAAGCTCTGATTAAATTGGCAAGAGCCGACAGCGAGAGATTTTTCACCAGATGAAGGTTCTGAAAGTGGAGGAATACTTTGTGTATTTCCCGCTTTCAGAACCGCACAGCTGGGGAAAAAGATCCGATGTTCGGCCGAAGACAATTTATTCAGAGTTTCCTAAGAAAAAAGATAGAGGATGAAAACATGGGGAAAATAATTGCCGTGGTGAATCAGAAAGGCGGCGTGGGAAAAACCACCACCGCCGTGAATCTGACCGCCGCACTGCATGATCTGGGACTGCGCGTTCTTCTGTGCGACTTTGACCCCCAGGCAAACGCCACATCCGGCCTGGGGCTGGACAAGCGGAAGTGCAAATACTCTGTCTACGACGTGCTGATCAACGACGTTCCGGCGGCGGACGCCATCGTCTCCACACCCTACGGGGACGTGCTGCCCTCTGCATCCGATCTGGCCGGTGCCACCGTGGAGCTGATCTCCGCCCAGCACCGGGAAAGGCAACTGGACATGGCGCTGAACGGCGTTAAGGACCGCTATGATCTGATTTTCGTGGACTGCCCGCCGTCGCTGGAGCTGTTAACCCTGAACGCGCTGTGTGCTGCGGATGGGATTCTGGTACCGGTGCAGTGCGAATATTTTGCGCTGGAAGGTCTCAGCGACCTGATGGCCACGCTGCGCACGGTGAAGCGCCGGATGAATCCCCGGCTGGAGGTCTTTGGCGTGGCATTGACCATGTTTGACGGGCGGACGAATTTCTCGGCGCAGGTTTCCCAGGAGGTTCGGAGGCATTTCCCCGGGAAGGTATTCTCCACGGTCATTCCGCGAAACATCAGGCTGGCGGAAGCGCCCAGCCACGGCATTCCCATCACTGCCTATGACCGGGTCAGCAGGGGAGCCGCCGCCTATCGGGCAATGGCGGAAGAAATTCAGCAGAAATTGTGACAACAGGGAAAGGAGTAAGAATGGCATCACAGAAAGGACTTGGCAAGGGTCTGGGTGCGCTTTTGGGGGATTTCAGCGAAGAAC
>CAKTKF010000271.1 GCA_934569215.1 uncultured Oscillospiraceae bacterium | reverse complement strand
TGATTATCTTCCTCCCAATCCAATTTCTCTATAATTTCCCTTTCCCACTATTATAGCGAGATTTTCCACTTTCTAGTGAACAAATTGTAAAGACTTCCACCCCAATTTATGAACGGACAGGTTGCACTTGAAAATCCGGCGCTTTGCGGGTATGATAGGGGAGGAAAACCGGGGGACTGCCAACGTTTCCCCCAAGCTGAAAGAAGGAGACTGATTTGATGGAACTGTTAAAAGCCGTGCTTTTCGGCATTGTGGAGGGCGTTACGGAGTGGCTGCCCATTTCCTCCACGGGACATCTGATTTTACTCAACGAATTTATCACCCTGAACGTTTCCGACGCGTTCCGGAGCATGTTCGACGTGGTCATCCAGCTGGGGGCGATCCTGGCCGTGATTGTCCTGTTCTTCCATAAGCTCAACCCCTTCTCCCCTCAAAAAACGGAGGGAGAAAAGAAGCAGACCTGGCAGCTGTGGTTCAAGGTCATCGTGGCCATCATCCCCTCGGGCATTGTGGGCGTGCTGTTTGACGACTGGATGGAAGCCCACTTCCATAACGCCACGGTGGTTTCCATCGCGCTGATCGTCTACGGCGTGGCCTTCATTCTGGTGGAGCGGCGCAACGCCCGCCGCGGTGGCGGAAAGACAATAGAGGACGTGTACGCCATCGACTATAAGACCGCCCTGCTCATCGGCTGCTTCCAGTGTCTGAGCCTGATTCCCGGCACCTCCCGCTCCGGCTCCACCATTCTGGGGGCGATCCTCATCGGCGTGGGACGCAGCGCCGGTGCGGAGTTCTCCTTCTTCATGGCCATTCCCACCATGCTGGGGGCGTCCGCCATCAAGGGACTGAAATTTATGCTCAGCGGCGTCGCTGCCACCGGCACCGAGATCGGGGTGCTGATCGTGGGGTGCGTGGTGTCGTTCCTGGTGAGCCTGCTGGTCATCCGGGGGCTGATGGAATATGTGCGCAGGCACTCCTTCTCCGCCTTCGGCGTTTACCGCATCATCCTGGGCGTGGTGGTGCTGGTCTACTTCGCTCTGGCGGGGTAAGTGACATGCTTCGGATTTTCTAAGCATTTTCCACAAAAAAGGAACATTCTTATTTGACAAAATACCCCGAACGTTTTATAATGGAGCCGATAGGTGTGTGTGACTCTATCCCCTGAAAATTCTGAAAAGGACGGATTAGAACATGTATAAAATCGTTCGCAAGCAGGAGCTGAACGCTTCCGTCACCCTGATGGAGATCGAAGCGCCCTTTGTCGCACGTAAGGCAAAGGCCGGTCAGTTCATCATTTTCCGCATCGACGAGATGGGAGAGCGTGTTCCCCTGACCATCGCCGGTTATGACCGGGAAAAAGGTACCGTTACCATTATTTTCCAGAAGGTCGGCTTCTCCACCAACGCCCTGGGCGCGCTGAAGGAAGGCGACTACATCCACGACTTTGTAGGCCCTCTGGGCAAGCCCACCCCCGTGGAGGGCAAGAAGAAGGTCTGCGTGGTGGGCGGCGGCGTGGGCTGCGCCATTGCGCTGCCCTCTGCCAAGGCGTTCAAGGAAGCCGGCGCGGACGTGACCGTGATTGTCGGTTTCCGCAGCAAGGACATCGTCATCCTGGAGGACGAGTTCAAGGCGGTTGCCGACCGGCTGATTCTCATGACCGACGACGGAACCTATGGCCGCCACGGCCTGGTCACCCAGCCCCTGCAGGAAATGCTGGAGGCCGGTGAGACCTTCGACGAGGTGCTGGCCATCGGCCCCGTGCCTATGATGAAGTTCGTCTGCAAGACCACCCAGCCCTTCGGCGTCCATACCATGGTTTCCCTGAACCCCATCATGGTGGACGGCACCGGCATGTGCGGCGGCTGCCGCGTCACCGTGGGCGGCGAGACCAAGTTCGCCTGCGTGGACGGCCCCGAGTTCGACGGCCATCAGGTGGATTTCGCCGAGCTGACCAGCCGCAACGCCACCTACCGCGACCGGGAGGCCGAGGTCAAAGAGAACCACGTCTGCCGCATCGAGTCCATGGGCAAGGCCCTGATCAAATAAGGAGGTAATGCAAAATGGCTAACATGACCCTTACCAAGACCCCTATGCCTGAGCAGGATCCTCAGGTTCGCGCCCGTAACTTCAAGGAGGTTACCCTGGGCTATACCGCCGAGATGGCGATCGAAGAGGCAGGCCGCTGCCTGAACTGCAAGAACCCCAAGTGCGTGGAGGGCTGCCCCGTCAACGTCCGCATCCCCGAGTTCATCGCCAAGGTGCGGGAGGGCGACTTCAAGGCCGCTTATGAGGTCATTACATCCACCAACGCGCTGCCCGCCCTGTCCGGCCGTGTCTGCCCCCAGGAGAGCCAGTGCGAGAGCAAGTGCGTCCGCGGCATCAAGGGCGAAAGCGTCGCCATCGGCCGCCTGGAGCGGTTCGTCGCCGACTGGTACCGGGAGAACGTCAACGCCATGCCCGAGAAGGCCGCTTCCAACGGCATCAAGGTGGCCGTTGTGGGTTCCGGCCCTGCCGGCCTGACCTGCGCCAGCGACCTGGCCAAGAAGGGCTATCAGGTCTCCGTGTTTGAAGCGCTGCACACCGCCGGCGGCGTGCTGGTTTACGGCATCCCCGAGTTCCGTCTGCCCAAGGCCATCGTGGCCAACGAGGTCA
>CAKTKF010000270.1 GCA_934569215.1 uncultured Oscillospiraceae bacterium | reverse complement strand
AAAGACATTGCGGAAACCAAGCGGAAACGTAGTCCTTCAGCGAGGGGGAAAAGGTGCAAGCCCCCGGATGAACTCCCGCAAGCCATTTCCCGCGTTGCCCGGGATGACCGGGACGGGCGCTCCCGTTACAGAGCGGCTAAGATGCCTGATTTTCAGGCGAATTAGGGTGGTACCGCGATTTACGTCGCCCCTATTGTTCAGGGGGCGGCGTTTTTAGTTGGAAGCGAAAAATTCACTTTCAGCTCCGACAATTTTTATGGAGGTAGAAACCAATGAATCCCAAGCCTTACGGCGTAAATGAACTGCGCGAGATGTTCCTTTCTTTCTTTGAAAGCAAGGGTCACCTGCGCCTGCCCAGCTTTTCTCTGATCCCCCAGAACGATGCGTCTCTGCTGCTGATCAACTCCGGCATGGCGCCCATGAAGCCTTACTTCAAGGGCGAGGTGGAGCCGCCCCGTCACCGGGTTTGCACCTGCCAGAAGTGCATCCGTACCGGCGATATCGAGAACATCGGCAAGACTGCCCGTCACGGCACCTATTTTGAGATGCTGGGCAACTTCTCCTTCGGCGATTACTTCAAGCATGAGGCCATTGCCTGGAGCTGGGAGTTTTTGACCAAGGTGGTCGGCCTGGACGAGAACCGGCTGTACCCCTCCATCTACGAAAACGACGACGAGGCCTTTGAGATCTGGAACAAGGAAGTGGGCGTCCCCGCCGAGCGTATCTTCCGCTTCGGCAAGGAGGACAACTTCTGGGAGCATGGTTCCGGCCCCTGCGGCCCCTGCTCCGAAATTTACTACGACCGGGGCGAAAAGTACGGCTGCGGCAAGCCCGGCTGCACCGTGGGCTGCGACTGCGACCGCTACATGGAGGTCTGGAACAACGTCTTCTCCCAGTTCGACAACGACGGCCACGGCAACTACACGGAGCTGGCGCAGAAGAACATCGACACCGGCATGGGTCTGGAGCGTCTGGCGGTGGTCTGCCAGGATGTGGACTCCCTGTTCGATGTGGATACCGTCATGAACATCACCCACAAGGTCACGGAGCTGACCGGCGCGACCTATGGCCAGAGCGTGAAGATGGACGTTTCCCTGCGGGTCATCACCGACCATATCCGCGCAGCCACCTTCATGATCGCCGACGGCGTGCTTCCCAGCAACGAAGGCCGCGGCTACGTCCTGCGCCGTCTGCTGCGGCGGGCTGCCCGCCACGGCAAGCTTCTGGGCGTCAACCACCCCTTCCTCTATCAGATCGTGGAGACCGTGGTGGAGGAAAACGAGGTTCACTACACCTATCTGCGGGAGCGCTGCGACTATATTACCAAGGTTGTGAAGGTGGAGGAAGAGAACTTTGCCCGTACCATCGACGGCGGCATGGCGATCTTCTCCAACATGCTGGCAGAGCATAAGGCCAAGGGCGAGACAGAGTTCTCCGGCGCCGACGCCTTCAAGCTGTACGATACCTACGGCTTCCCCATTGACCTGACCCTGGAAATGGTGGCCGACGAGGATATGACCCTGAACCAGGCGGCCTTTGCCCAGCTGATGCAGGAGCAGAAGGTTCGCGCCCGGGAAGCCCGGAAGGCGCTGGGCGATCTGGCCTGGGCAGGCATCGACCTGGGGCTGGACAACACCCCCACCACTTTTGTCGGCTACACCCAGAATAACTGCGACGCCAAGGTTCTTGCCGTGTGCGTGGGCGACGAGGTTTCCGGCACCATTGCCGGCGGCGAAAAGGGCATCATCGTGCTGGACAAGACCCCCTTCTACGCCGAAATGGGCGGCCAGATCGCCGACCAGGGCGTGATTCTCATGGGCAACAGCCGCTTTGTAGTGTCCGACGTTCAGAAGGACAAGGGCGGCAAGTACCTGCATCATGGCAAGATGGTCACCGGTTCCATCAAGGTGGACGACATTGTGGTGGCCTCCATCGACGTGGAGCGCCGCAAGGCCATCATGCGCGCCCACTCCGCCACCCACCTGCTGCAAAAGGCGTTGCAGACGGTGCTGGGCGACCATGTCCATCAGGCGGGCTCCTACGTGGAGCCTGACCGGCTGCGCTTCGACTTCACCCACTATTCCGCGCTGACGGCGGAGGAACTGGTGAAGGTCAATGCCATCGTCCAGAATTCCATTCTGGAGGGCTACAACATCGTGACCCGGGAGATGCCCGTTGACGAGGCCAAGGCCATGGGCGCCACCGCGCTGTTCAGCGAAAAGTACGGCAGCACGGTTCGGGTGGTCAACATGGGCAACTACTCCATCGAGCTGTGCGGCGGCACCCATCTGGACAACACCGCTAAGGTCGGCCCCTTTGAAATCGAGAGCGAATGCTCCGTTGCTTCCGGCGTCCGCCGGATCGAGGCCATTACCGGCAAGGCGTGCCTGGAGAGAATGGAGCGGAACCAGACCATGCTGCTGGAAGCGGCCGCCAAGCTGAAGACCAAGCCCATCGAGCTTGGCTCTCGGATTCAGGCGCAGCTGGAGGAGCTTCGGGAGCTGCGGCGCACCATCGAGGCCTACAAGGCCAAGGAGACCGTGGGCGAGATCGACCGGATTCTCTTCGGCTCCCACAATGTGGACGGCCTGAAGGTCATCACCGCCAGCGTTCCCAACGCCGACACCGGCAGACTCCGCCAGATGGGCGACGTGCTGCGGGATAAGGACGCTTCCGTGGTTGCTGTGCTTGCCACGGTCAACGA
>CAKTKF010000269.1 GCA_934569215.1 uncultured Oscillospiraceae bacterium | reverse complement strand
CTTCTTCACCACGGAGGCTTCCTCGGGGCTTATGTGCATTGCCTCGGCGATCTCCTCCAGAGTGGGATTTCTCCCCAGCTCGGACAGCAGCCGCTCGTCCACGGCGCGGTAATCCTCCAGCGCCCCCCGGAGCTTCTGCCCCACGCCGTTGGCTCTGGCCTGCAAAAAGACCGCCTTTGCCATGTAAAACCGAATCCAATAGTCCCGGTAGGCGTCATAATCCCCCTCCCGGTAGCCCTGAATGGCCTGCCACAGTCCCAAGCTTCCCTCCTGGATCAGATCCAGCAGAAGCACCCCGCAGCCGACGTGAGCCTTGGCAATTTCCAGAACCCGGCGCAGCCCCAGATGGGTCAGCGCCTCCATGGCGCGTTCATCCGCCGCCGCGCATTTTGCGACCAGCGCCTGCTCGTCGCCGGAAGCGGAAAGCTGCGCCACCTCTTCCAAGTACAGCCGCAGCGGGTCGTTGGGTTCCAATTCCTTGGGGTTTAAGCCCTTTTCCACCAGCTGCATCTCCTGACGCAGACGCAGAGCCGCCTCTCCGCCGCCCGACACTTTGGGCAGGTCAAAGACGTCCAAGTTCAGGCCGCCGTCCTCCAATGCCTGTAGGGCGTCCTCCACGACCTGCTCGTTTTCTTCCTCCAACATGGTCAAAAGGTTGGCGGCCGAAACCGTATCCCCTGCCCGTTTGGTTCGCAGGAAGGCCTCCCAGGGGCTGTCCTCAAAGGAAAAATCCAGATCATTCATTCAAGAAATCCTCCAATCCCAGACTGGTACCCATTTTTTGCAGCTTGTCCATGGCCTGGCGCTCGATCTGGCGCACCCGCTCCTTGGAAATCCCCAGCTTCTTGCCGATTTCTTCCAAGGAGTAGCAGTTGCCGTCCTCCATGCCGAAGTGCAGCCGCAGGATCTGCTGCTGGCGCTCATTCAGCGCCCCCAGAAGCTGATCCATCGTCTTGTCCAGCTCCCCGCGCACCACTTCCTCATAGGGCTGGGGCGCCTGGGCGTCTTCCAGCAGAGATTGCAGGGCGGTACCGTCGTCGTCCCCCGTGGGGACGTCCAGAGAGCAGATGTCCGGCGTCAGCTGGGTCAGTTCCGCCACTTTTTCTTCCGGCAGGCCGCACTTTTCCGCGATCTGGGCGGCGGTGGGTTCCTCCCCCAGCTCCTGACGCAGAGCAGTTCGCACCGCTTCGATCTTCCGCATCCGCTCCGCCGTGTGCAGCGGCACCCGGATGGCGCTTCCGTGGTTCATCAGGCACCGGGTCACCCCCTGACGAATCCACTTGGTGGCATAGGTGGAAAACCGGTAATCCTTGGTATAGTCAAATTTCCGCGCCGCTACCAGAAGGCCGATACTGCCCTCCTGAATCAAATCCATCAGTGCAACGCCCCGTCCGGCGTATTCTCTTGCAATGGAGACCACCAGCCGCAGATTGGAATTGACCATCTGGCGAATGGCGCTCTCGTCTCCCTGGGCGCAGCGCATGGCAAGCTCCCGCTCCTCCTCCGGCGTCAGACGGGGATACCGCCGGATCTCATTTAAGTATTGGCGCACATCGTCCTCGCCGGCGCTTACCGGAGAATTCTCTAACAGCTCTGTCATGCTTTCAGTCCTTTTCTTTCCTTCATTCGTTCCTGCACCGCCAGAAGATCGTCTTCCGTCGTCACCTTGGACGCCTGATACTCGCTCTGGATGGTGCGGATGCAGTCCGTCAACGCCTGCTCGTTCACAGGCCCCTGCTGTCTGTGCAGAATGCCCGCGATGTGGGACATTTCCTCCGACGTCAAATCCGTCAGCGCCGCAAGGGAAACGTCCAGCCCCTGCTCATGGCGCTGCTTTAACTGGGCATAAACCCGTCCCAGCAGTTCCGAGGAGAACATCTCCGTTTTCAGACCGCCGGCGCTGTCCAGCAGGGCGCTTTCCCGCAGAACCAGCGACAGGAGCATTTCCTCCGCCATGGCGGATTTCATATTGGTATAGCGGATGTCCCGGCTCTTGGGCTGCAAATTCCGGGCGGGAGACAGGTCGATCTTCTCCTGCTTTTTCTTTTCCTGATAGACCCGTCGCTTCCGCGCACGTTCGATCTCTAAGTGCATGGCGTCGGCGCTGATCTTTGCAGCTTCCGCCACCCGCCCGCCGTAGACGTCCCGCTGGACGGCGCTGGGCAGGGAGCCGATCAGGTCGGCTGATTCCTGCAAATAGCGCACCTTCTGGTCGTCGTCCCGCAGGTCGTATTTTCGGGCAATGGCGGCAAGCTGGTATTCCACCCGGTTGGAGGATTCCTCCAGCAAGATTTTGAAGCGGTCGGCGCCGTATTTTTTCAGGAACTCGTCGGGATCCTTGGCATCCCGCATTTTCAGAACCTTGACCTGCAAGCCCGCCTTTTCCAGCATGGGAATTGCCCGCTGGGTGGCATTCTGTCCGGCGGTGTCGCCGTCATAGATCAGCACCACCTGGTCGGTGTACCGGGACAACAGCGCCGCGCCGTCGTCCGTCAGGGCAGTTCCCAGAGACGCCACCGCGCAGTCAAATCCGTACTGATGCAGGGCGATGGCGTCCATGTACCCCTCCACCAGAATCAGATATCCCATTTTGCTTTTCTTGGCGTAATTCAGGGCAAACAGGTTTTTCCGCTTGTTAAAAATCAGGGTTTCCGGGGAATTTAAGTATTTGGCGGCGTTTTTGTCCCGGTCGTTCATAATGCGCCCGCCGAAGCC
>CAKTKF010000268.1 GCA_934569215.1 uncultured Oscillospiraceae bacterium | reverse complement strand
ACCGGCGAGGGCGAGGCCGCCACCGCCGCCGGGGCGTTGGATCATGGCCTGAAATACCTGGCCATCATGCTCTGGGGCTTTTTGCCCTTCGCCCTGACCAACACCTATTCCAGCACCCTCCGGGAGACCGGGGAGACCTTCATCCCCATGCTGGGCGGCATTGCGGCGGTGTTCGTGAATCTGGTGCTGAACTACATCCTGATTTTCGGCAAATTCGGCGCGCCGGAACTGGGCGTGGAGGGCGCGGCCATTGCCACGGTCATCTCCCGGTACGTGGAGCTTGCCATCGTGGCCGGGTGGACCCACAGCCACAAGGCCCGCAACGGCTTCATCGTGGGCGCGTACCGCTCCATGTACATCCCCGGCAAGCTGCTGAAATCCATCACCGTCAAGGGGATGCCCCTGCTGGCCAATGAATTCCTCTGGTCCAGCGGCATGGCCATTCTGAACCAGTGCTACTCCACCTGCGGACTGGACGTGGTGCCGGCCATGAACATTTGCAGCACCCTGTTCAACCTGGGCAGCGTCGTCTATCTTTCCATGGGCAATTCCGTGGGAATCATCATGGGGCAGATGCTGGGCGCGGGGCATTCTGAGGAGGACGTGCGGGACACCAACCGAAAGCTCATCGCCGCTTCCATTGCGTCGGGCGTCGTGTTCGGCGGCCTGATGGCGGCGGTTTCCGAGGCGTTCCCCGGAATCTACAATACCACCGACGCCGTGCGGCATCTGGCGGCGCAGCTGATCTGGATTTCCGCCGTGATGATGCCCTTTGGCTCCTATCTCAACGCCACCTATTTTACCCTCCGTTCCGGCGGACAGACCTTTGTGACCTTCCTGTTTGACAGCTGCTTCATGTGGGTGTTCTGCGTGCCGCTGGCTTTTGGCCTGAGCCGGTTTACGAGCCTGCCTATTCTGCCGCTGTACGCCATCTGCCAGGCCACTGACTTTATCAAGTGCATCATTGGCACGATTATGCTGAAACAGGGCAAGTGGATTCAGAATCTGACGGTCTGACCGATTTGATTGAAAAAGCCGACAGCGGTTCTCGCTGTCGGCTTTTCTGGTGTGTCTTACTTGTGAAGGAAGGAGAACAGCCCCTTCTTTTCGTAAGGTGCGGAGGTGATGCCGCCCACCTGATAGCCGGTGGCGTTGATCGCTTCCCGGAGTTTATCCGCATCCAGCGGCTCGTCGGACAGGATGACGGTCTCGCCCTTCCCGTGGGAGGAGGTGACCTTTTTGACGTTCAGCGCACTGCGGACGGCGTCGTTCACGTGGGCTTCGCACATGGAACAGGCCATGCCGGATACCTGCACAGTTGTCTGAATCATAATAACCCTTCTTTCTGAAAGCTTTGGCCATATTATAGCACAATCTTTGGTTAGCGTCAACTAACCTGATAAAAAATGACCGCGCTTGCGCAGTCTGCCGAAATCTGCTATACTGAATTTGAAAGGAAGTGTTTTCCCGTGCGGTGCGATTGTCATATTCACATGGTTCTGGACGGCGCGGACTGGAAGCGGGCGATTGCCCGGCATTCCGGGGGCGTTCAGGAGGCTTGGGTTCGCCGGGTGCTGGAAGTCTACCAAAAGCTGGGCTTTTCCTACCTCCGGGACGGCGGCGACCGCTGGGGCGTGGGGGCGAAAGCCCGGTCGCTGGCAGGGGCGTGCGGTATCACCTACCGCACGCCGCTGTCTCCCCTGTGCGCCCAGGGACACTACGGCGGTTTCATTGGGGAAAAGTACGAAAATCTATCCGAATATGCCGCCAAGGTCTCCCGGAAACGGACGGAAGGCGCGGATTTTATCAAAATCATGATCTCCGGCCTGATGGATTTTGACCGTTTCGGCGTGCTGACCGAGGACGGGCTGCCCCCGGAAACCATCCGGGAGCTGATCCATATCGCCCACGAGGAGGGCTTCGCCGTAATGGCCCACGCCAACGGCGCCCGGACGGTAGAGGCCGCGGCGCAGGCCGGTGTGGACTCCGTGGAGCACGGCGCGTACCTGGACGCGGACGCCCTTCACGCCATGCGCGAAAACGGTACGGTGTGGGTGCCGACGCTGTCCACCATCGGAAATCTCCGGGGGACAGGGCGCTTTGACGAGACCGCCGTGGCGGCGATTCTGGAAAGCGCCATGGAAAATGTATCCGCCTTTGCGTCCATGGGCGGCCTCATCGCCCCCGGAACCGACGCGGGAGCCTGGGCAGTTCCCCACGGAAGCCTGTCGGAATACGCCCTGCTGGGGCAGGCGATGGGGAAGAATGCGGAGAGTATACTGAGCCGGGGCGCGGCGGAAATTCAGAGAAAGTTTTGATGAACGGTCATATGGAGGACGCTATGGAATACTTTGCAAAATCCCCGAACGCGAAGGGGGCATAGCCGAAGCTCATAGGCGATTCAAGCTTTGTCACCCCTCGCGGAGGGGTGGGAGCAGAAATGGATAATACTATTTCTTAGGGTCTATCTGAAAACCGTCAACATGCCCAAACAGCGGGTCTTTTCCGCCTGCTGTGCACCATTTTCCCTTGTAATACACAAAGTATTCCTGCGGAAAAATGGCTTCATCAGGCGAAAAATCCCTCGCTGTTGGTCATATTCCCGGTTTTCAGATAGACCCTAATAAAATGATTTCATCATTTTATTTAAGCCGTTTCACGGCAAACCGCCTGGGCGGCGGTAAGAAATGTATTGACTTCGTTTTTTAGCGGCAGTGGCCGCTGGCCGCAATCCTG
>CAKTKF010000267.1 GCA_934569215.1 uncultured Oscillospiraceae bacterium | reverse complement strand
CACCTTGGGATCGCTGACCTGGTCGGCGTTTTTAACAAAGAGACGGAGCAAAAATTGTGTCATAATCCGGCCTCCTACAGAAAGTCCGTACATTCTATCACAGATTCTGGAAAAAAGAAAGGGCATTTTACGCTTAAATTCAGCGAAAAACCTCCCGGATACCGTTTCGGGGTATCCGGGAGCGATGGTATATGTGGATTTTACAGCCAGGGGCATTCAGCGCAAGCCGCTTCAATCGGCAGAACCCGGCAGGGAGGCGGCCTTCTCCGAAGGATCCTGCGGCATCAGTTGGATCTGTTCCTGAACAGCAGTCATAAGCTTATCGATATGTGCATCCATCAGACCGGCCGCCTGGGCGGAATCACCTGCGGCAATTGCGTTGGAAATATCCTCGTGCTCTACGACGTAGATGTCTCCGCGCTCCCGCGTAATCAGGGTATCAATCTGTCCTTCAATATTGCGTTCCTCGAAAATCAGCATATCCAGCATGGTTTTCATAAAGCGGTTATGGCTGATTTGCGCAACGAGGGAATGAAATTCCAGCGCGGGATCGGTGGGATCCTTATTTTCCGCAACATAGCGGTAATGGGTCATGACCACTTGCTGCAAAAGAAGAAGATCCTCTTTGGTGGCTCTTTCGGCGGCAAGTCTGGCGGCTGCTACCTCAAGTACCTTCCTTGCCTGAATCAGATCCACCAGCTGGGAATAGTGATCCACCCGCATGGCCTGAGTGGATTCGGTATGAACCAGTGCGCGCGCCACATCGTCCGACAGCTTATTCAGCCACTGCTGCCCGTAGTCGGTAAGCACACGGCCCTTGTTGCTTTTCTGCGCCGTAAGCCCCTTATAATCCAATTCCTTCAGATACCGTCCCACAGTAGCCGTGCCGCAATATATTCCGACCTTTTTCAGTTCTTCCTTTAGGCTCCAGGCACCAACCGGTGCGCCGGTTTTGCTGATGATTTGTGCAATCAAAAAAATCGATGCCTCATTTTCGGTCGGAAATATGCCGGTTTTCATGATGCGCTGCTTCTCGTCCATAGCCTGACCCACTCTCTTCTCCAATATTCCAATCACCTACTTATATTAATTATAGCACATAGAAAAACTAAGAATCAATACAAAATGCCAAATTGTTGCGTAATTCTATTACGAGCTTTTAATAAAACGCTTAAAAGCACTATATCCGCCCGCAGAATTGCGGTCGGCGGCATCGCTGCCAAAAAGGAAGCCATACTGAGCTCCATGCCCTTCAGACAATTAAAACCTTCTCTAAGGCAACACCGCACAATTGTGCCTGCGAGCCTCAGCCGCCTTTTTGCCCCACTTCTTCAGTTTGAAAAATGGGAAATACATACAGTATTTCTCCATTTTTTAAACTTTGAATTGGAGCAAAAATCCCGGCTGAGTCTTCTTGTCAAATTATGCGGTGCTGCCCTAAAGATCTTATTGGAGACCGGCATCAGAAATAGTATTATCCCTGCTCTTCAAGCCACTTGGCATATTGTGCGATTCCGTCCTCAAGCGTTACCTTCGGCCTCCAGCCAAAGTCCGCGAAAGCACGACGCATATCCATGGCGCCAAGATTGTCATAGCCCAGTGTTCCGCTGCCGACTTGAATCGTGGCATTCGGATACAGCTTTTGAACACACGCAATAACCCGGCTATACGGAACGTTTTCTCCGCCGCCTATATTGTATTCCGTGTGCGGCAGCTTCTTGGCCATAGCAATGGTGGCGATGGCGTCCACGCAGTCATCCACATAAATGTAATCCATCATCTGCTCCGCACCGTGCTCCAGATGCACGGAACCGTTGCGGATGCACCCATTCAGAAGCAGTTGAATCGGACACTCTAGCTTGCGCCCCGGCCCGTAAACAAACCCAACGCGAAGCGAGGCGCTGTCCAGCCCATAATTGCGCACAAGCTCCTCGCAGGCAACCTTACTGGCGCCATACGGGCTTTCTCCGTGCAGCGGAACGGTTTCCGGAACTGTATCCAGCGAGACACTGCCGTATACGGCGCCGGAGCTGATGTAGATGTAGCGCTGGACACCAAAATTCCGTGCGGCTTCCATCGAGACCAGGGTACCGGTAACATTGGTGCGGTAAATACGGTAGGGATTGTCCAGAAACAGCTTGGGATGCGAAACGGCGGCGTTATGTATAATCCGGTCCACCGGATGTTCGTGCAGAACCTGGTTCAGGGTGCCATATTCCGTCACGTCGCCCTGATAGTATACGCAGCCGTCGACTCTTGCCGCGGGAGCATGTCCGCTGTAAACAATTACCTGTTCGCCCATTTCGGCCAGATGACGAACAAGACGAGTGCCAACCAGGCCGTTTCCGCCAATCAATAGTGTTGCCATTAGGAAAACAATCCTTTCTAAAAATCAGATATTTAGGAGGCTCTGAATAAATCGTCTTGGGCTGTCGGAAGAAAAGAACCTCTCACAGCCCTTGGCGAGTTCATCAAAGCTCGGGTGTCAAAGCTCCGAATTTCTTTTGTAGGAAATCCCAGGTTCTGCTGGGAAGAACCGCGTGAGCTCCTCGTATGCCGTTTACCAGCTGGGTGACCCGGACATCTCCACAGACACTACATAGGGTGATGCAGTCTTCCAGCGGCAGAGAAAAGCACAAGCGCAGCAGCTGATACATGTGCTGCAGAGCCTCATAGGCGGCTGCGGTCAAATCCTTAGAGAAGCCGAAGGTAACAATCCCGTCGGCAGTTCTTGCAACCGGGCTTTCCA
>CAKTKF010000266.1 GCA_934569215.1 uncultured Oscillospiraceae bacterium | reverse complement strand
TCCCGCATCAGCAGGCACACGGCGGTGATGTCCGCAACGGCGTCCATGGCGCCGACCTCGTGGAAGTGAATCTGCTGAACCGGAACGCCGTGGACACGGCTTTCCGCCTCGGCAATGAGATTGTACACGGCCAGAATATCCAGCTTGACCATGGAGGGGATGGGCAGTCTGTTCACGATTTCCTCAATGCCCTCCATGCTGCCGTGGACATGGTCGTGATGGTGACTATGAAGGTTCTCGTCCTCCTCAATGCCGGCCACTTTGACGGAAAAATGGGTTCCCGCCACGCCGCACTTCACGCTTTTTTCAGCGCTGACGGTGACGCCGGGGATGCCGAGATTGTTCATTTTTTCGAGGAACGCCGCCCGGTCTGGGAGCAGCTCCAGCAGCGCCGCGGCGAGCATGTCCCCGGCGGCGCCCATGGCGCATTCGATGTACAGCGTCTTCATCTCTTGACCTCCATGTGGTTGATCATGTTTGCCAGATACCCCGCGCCGAAGCCGTTGTCGATGTTCACCACCGACACGCCGCTGGCGCAGGAATTGAGCATACTCAGCAGCGCCGCCACGCCGCCGAAGGACGCGCCGTAGCCCACGCTGGTGGGAACGGCGATCACCGGGCATTCCGCAAGGCCGCCCACCACGCTGGCCAAGGCACCCTCCATGCCTGCAATGGCGACGACCACGCTGGCTTCCATAATGGAATCCATATGGGCAAGCAGCCGGTGGACGCCGGAAACCCCCACGTCGTACAGCCGGACAACCTCGCTGCCCAGCACCTGGGCGGTGAGCGCCGCTTCCTCGGCCACAGGGATGTCGCTGGTGCCGCCGGTGGCGATGACCACCTTCCCGATGCCGTCGGGCTGGGGAAGACCCCCAACGATGCCCACCCGGGCGTCCTTATGGTAGTCCAGCTCCCGGGATTGCCCTACGTAGGCCGCCGCTTCGGGGGACATTCTGGTGATGAGGACGCGGCTCTGGCCGTTGGCGCCCATGGCGTCGATGATGCCGCCGATCTGCTCCGGGGTCTTCCCCGCGCCGTAGATCACCTCTGCCGCGCCCTGGCGCACCTTCCGGTGCAAATCGACCTTGGCGTAGCCGATGTCCTCGAAGGGGGCCTTTTTCAGTTCCAGCATGGCGTCGTCCACGCTGGTTTCCCCGGACTGGACGGATTCCAGCAGCTTTCGGATTTCAGAGTTCATTTGCGCACCTCCAGATTCAGCAGAACGCTGTCATAATCTTTGCGGAGTTCGGTTACGATTTTCTCCCGGTTTTCCAGAAGCAGGGGCAGATCGGCCTCCCGCAGCTCCAGCTTTGCGGTGTTGCCCATCATGCGGACGCGGAAATCCCGGAACCCAAGCCCGAACAAGAAGCCCTCTGCCTTTTCCGTTTGCTTCAGCTTTTGCAGCGTAATTTCCTCCCCGGCGCGGATCCGGGTGGCGAGGCAGGCGTAGGCGGGCTTGTCCCAGGTGAACAGCCCGGCTTCTTTGGAAAGACGGCGGATTTCCGCCTTGGTCAGGCCGCACTCCCGGAGGGGAGAGCGAACGGACAGCTCCCGCAACGCCCGCATTCCCGGCCGGTCGCCGGCGTCGTCGGAGGCGTTGGTGCCGTCCAGCAGCACCGGAAAACCGTCGCTTTCCGCCGCCCGGAGGATTTGCCGGAACAGGGTGTTTTTGCAGTGGTAGCAGCGGTCGGAAGGGTTCGCCACGACCGCGCTGTTGGAAAGAACGTCCACATGCAGCACCTGCATATCCGCGCCCAGCTCATTGGCTAAGCGCCGGGCGTCTGCCAGCTCAAACGCCGGCTGGAAGGCGGTGCTCACGTAATAGGCCTTCACCCGGGCGGCGTACCGCTTCGCCGCGTATAGCAGGTACGCAGAATCCACGCCGCCGGAAAAGGCAATGGCCACCTCCGGATTTTCCGTAAAAAACTGTTCCAAGGTCATATTGTTTCCTCCCGTGCCCCAGAAAGATTTTTCCCTATTATACACGAAAATGTGAATTCTGACAAGTAGGAAGCCGCACAATAGCCTTTTATGGGTTGCTTTTCACAATCGGATGGTGTATACTAAACGCAGTGTCCTTAAAAAATGAGAAGAGAGGTATCACCATGCAAGAAACAAAAAACAGTTCCTGGTACAGCACCGTGGCGGGTGCGATTTTTGCCCTTGGGGGCGTTATGCAGATAGTCCAATGGAGTGCCTTTCGTTTTAGGCTGGGTATGTGGCCGGCCGGTTACAATGTTCAGATGCTGATCTGGGTAGCAAGCTGTGCAGTTCTGGCCTTTGCCCTCCTGACGAAGCGCAGAGACATCTTCCTGCCCGCGGGCTTCGCTCTTGCCGGTATTGCCTGCCTGTTCTTCCTGAATTTCAGAAATGTTCTCCTGCTGCTGGGTAACTGGGGCATGGCGTTCTTGGCCGTGGTCTTTGTGACCGACTATCTGCCCCAGCTCCGGGAGCAGGTGAAAAAGTTCTGGTTCATTCCCCCTGCGGTCGTTGCGCTTGCCACAGTGCTGTCGATTGGCGGCGTTTGGTTTGTAGCCTTTCTGAGATTGCTTGCTACATGCGCCGGTATGTTCCTGGCAGCCATGTGGATCGCTTACCCCGAAGGACTCCCTCAGCAGACGGTGGGCGCATCCGCCGAAACCGGAAGCACTACGGCCGCTCCCGCTCCCGAAGTTTACTGCGGTCTGGTCAAGCACATTCTGCTGCTGCTGTTCACCTGCGGCATCTGGCTGTATATCTGGATTTACCGCGTTACCGGCTA
>CAKTKF010000265.1 GCA_934569215.1 uncultured Oscillospiraceae bacterium | reverse complement strand
CCCGTCCCGTGCGGAAAAAGCCGGGACAGGCAAACGGAAAACGCAAGCCGTCCAAGTAAAGAAACACGCTGCCACTCAGGTCATCCCAAGTGGCAGCGCTTTTTTACTTTCTTTTATACAGGCACATTTCGTAGGCGATGCCGTTTTCCTCGCCGGATTGCAGCGTTTCCGCCAGATACCAGTCCTTATCCTCGTCCAGATTGGGGAAAAAAGTGTCGGATTCCGGCGTCACATGCACCTTTGTAACGTAAGCGGCGTCGCAGAAGGGCAGCATCTGCCGGTAAACGCTCCCGCCGCCGATAACGAAGCACCGCTCAGCGGTGCGGGAAAGTGCCGCCGCCTTTTCGGCGCTGTCACAGACCGTAAAGCCGGGAATCTCCGCCCCGCTTCTGCTCAGCGCCACATTGACCCGCCCCGGAAGGGGCTGTTTTCCCGGAAAATCCTCAATGGTGCGTCTGCCCGCGATCACCATTGCCCCGCGGGTAGTCGCCCGGAAGAATTTCCGGTCGGCAGACAGGGCGACGGGCTGTGTCCCGTCCCGTCCGATTCCCCAGTCGTCGTAAACCGCAACGATCAGTTCCATCGTCCCACCTCAGATCGCCATGGGGATCTCAAAGTGGAAGGGGTGGAACTGATAATTTTCCACGGAGAAGCTGTCCTTGGTAAAGGCGTAGAAGTCGGTGATGCTCTCGTCCATCCGGAAGGTGGGCGCGGGGTAACCGTCCTTTTCCAGCATGGCCTTGACGGCGGGAATGTGGCGGTCGTAAATATGGCAGTCGGCGATAACGTGAACCAGCTCGCCCACCTTTAACCCCGCCACCTGCGCCATCATGTGGGTCAGCACAGCGTACTGCACCACGTTCCAGTTGTTGGCCGTGAGCATATCCTGAGAGCGCTGGTTGAGAATGGCATTCAGGGTGTCGCCGGTGACGTTGAAGGTCATGGAGTAGGCGCAGGGATAGAGATTCATCTCGTGCAGGTCTTCAAAATTGTAGATGTTCGTCAGAATCCGGCGGGAGGCGGGGTTGTGCTTCAGGTCGTAAATCACCCGATCGACCTGGTCGAACATGCCCTCCTTGTACTGGTGCTTGATGCTCAGCTGGTAGCCGTAAGCCTTACCGATAGTGCCGTCCTCACCCACCCATTCGTCCCAGACGTGGCTGCCCAGGTCTGCGACGCGATTGGACTTCTTCTGCCAGATCCACAAAAGCTCGTCCACGGCGCTTTTCCAATAGGTGCGCCGCAGGGTCATGATGGGAAATTCCTCGGCCAGGTTGTAGCGGTTCACCACGCCGAATTTCTTGATGGTATGCGCCGGTGTTCCGTCCGCCCAGTGGGGGCGAACCTCCAGATTTTCGTCGGAAAATCCGTTTTCCAGAATGTCCCGGCACGTTTTCTTATACAGCTCGTCAGCATAGCTCATGTTGGATTCCTCCCGATTTCTGTTGGGAGTATCATACCACACTCCCGCCCCACTGGCAAGAAAAATCTCCCCGCGATGTTTGGTGGAGTCCCCCCCTTGGCTCTCCCTCTGGGAGAGCTGTCACCACAGGTGACTGAGAGGGCATTCCTCCCTTGTTTCCCCTCTCCGGCCTCGCTGCGCTCAGCCACCTCTCCCAGGGGGAGAGGCAAGGGGTGCTAAACACAAGAACAGGCACAGCGGATTATCCCGCTGTGCCTGTTAACTGTCTAGTGCCTCCCGCCCATCGCGGTGGGGAGATTTAGAATACTGTCTTACAGCAGATTGCCGGTGCTGACCCAGCCCAGATCGGTGCGGGCCATGTCGCCAACGTATTCGTAAATGTCGATGACGGACATTCTGGAATAGGTACCTGCGACGGAGGACGCGGCGTTATCCGTGTAGATGATGGTGTTGTCGGTGTACACCACCCGGGCGTCGATGGCGCTGCTGCCGCCGGCGGGAGTCAGATCAACGTAGTACAGGTAGACCCAGCCTGCGTCGCAGCGACCCCATGCCATATCCTCGGAGATCTTGGTCTCGTAGATCACCAGGTTGGCGCCCTTCTTCAATGTGGTAGCCTTCTTGGCGCCGGTGGAGGCGGTGACACGGACATTCAGAGACTCGGTGTTGATGACCTTGCCGGTGTACTTGTAGCCGCCGGCGTTGTTCACGAAGCCGCCGTTGCCGGTGTTGCCGGTGCTGCCGATGGTGGGCGTGGAAGGCGTCGTAGGCGTAGTGGCCTCTTCCTTCTTCTCGTACAGAGCACCCTCGGACATGTAGCTCAGGTCGCAGTAGCCCACGATGCCGTCGCTGGTTTCCACACGACCCCAAACGGTGAGGGTTCTGGCGCCGGAATCCTTCACGATCTCCAGCTTGGTCACGGGAACCTGATCGCCCTTCTTCACCTTGCCAAGGCTCGTATAGCTGGTTCCTGCGTTTTCACGCACGTTCAGCTCGGATGCGCCGGTGACGGTGTGAACCTTCTCGTCCAGAGCGTTCAGCTGGATGTTCACGTCGGGATCCTTGATCCAGCCATCGTTGATACGCGCCCAGTAAGAAGTCTGCTTGACAACGGTTTCGACGTCGTTGTCCTCATTCTTCTTATCCGTCTTGTCGCCCTCGTAAATCTCCAGGGTAACAGCCGTCAGCTCATGGATGGTGATGTTCTCGCCTGTGCCGATGGAACGAACCGTATTATCCTTCAGGTTCGGGTTGGGCGTCTTGTAAACGGTGGTATTGGCCTTGACAGAGCCGGTGTAAACGGCGGTGGTGGTGGTTCTCTCAACCTCGTCGAAGGAGTCCA
>CAKTKF010000264.1 GCA_934569215.1 uncultured Oscillospiraceae bacterium | reverse complement strand
TCGCCGATGATGCCGATGCAGAACAGCTGCACGCTGCCCAGCAGCAAAATCAGCACGATGATGGTGGCATAGCCGGGTACGTCGATGCCCTGAATCAGCTTTTGCAGCACAACCACGATCAGGTAAATCACGGCCGCCACCCCCGTCACGCCGCCCAGCCAGGTAGCCAGCCGCAGGGGGGCGGTGGAGAAGCCGATGATGCCCTCAATGGCGTAATTTACCAGCTTCCAGAAGCTCCACTTGGTGGTGCCGGTCGCCCGCTCGCAGGCGGTGTAGGGGATGAACTTGGTGCTGTAGCCCACCCAGGCGAAAATGCCCTTGGAAAAGCGGTGGTATTCCGCCAGATCCAGGATGCTGTCCCGGACACTGCGGCGGAAGGTACGGAAATCGCTGGCATCCGGCTGTAAGGTCACCTTGGACAGCTTGTTGATGATGCTGTAAAAGCTCTTTTTGAAGAAGGACAGCACCTTTCCTTCCCCCCGGCGATCCTGGAAGGCCGCAACCACGTCAAATTCCGGCTCCTCGTCCAGAATTTTTACCATGTCCCGGACGATTTCCGGGCGCTGCTGAAGATCGGCGTCGATCAGACAGATGTACTCGCCCGCCGCGTGCTGCAAGCCCGCATAAATTCCGGCCTCCTTGCCGAAATTCCGGGAGAAGGACACCACCTTCACGGGGCATTCCCGGGCGGCGTAGAGCTTTTTCAGATTGTGCAATGTAGCGTCCCGGCTGCCGTCGTCGATGAAGACGATCTCGTAATCATAGCCGCAGCCGTCAAAGGCAGAGACGACCGCCTGCTGAAACAGGGCGACGTTATCCGCTTCGTTATAACAGGGAACTACCAGGGATAATTTCATGGGCAAACACTCCCGCTTCCAATAAGGTGCTTTCATTATATGCGATTTTCACCGGCTAGTCAACGCTTTGTGCAGCCATTTTCCGCTGCCGAAGCGGATGGAGAAAATAACGCACCGGATCGCCCAGGATGCCCACATGGCGATCCACACGCCCAGAAGGCCGAGCTTGCAGGGAATCGCCAGCGCATAGCCCAGCCCGATGGTCACGACCCACAGCACAGCCAGAGACACCACGGAAGGATACAAGGTATCGTTGGCCGCCCGGAGGGTGCTGGGCAGGGTGTTCGACCGCGGCCAGAACAGCAGGAGGCTGGGAATCGACCAGTACAGCAGCTTTTTCGCCATGGTGAGAACTTCCGCCGTGGGGTGGTACTGTCCCAGAAGTACGGGGAGCAGGGGAATGAACACGACGGAGGTCAGCACCACCAGCATCAGGGCGATCTGATTGCAGCGTTTGCCGTAACGCTGGGCTTCGTCGTATTTTTCCGCGCCGAAGCACCGGCCGACCACCGTCACGGACAGGTTGGCCGCGGCCATGGCAGGGGAGTACCACACGCCGATCACGGAATTGGCAATGGCATGGGTCGCCAGCGCCATGGTACCGAGGGAAATCATGTACATTTCGGCCACCACGTTTCCCAGGGAGGAGCAGGCCTGTTCCAGTCCCAGGGGGACGCTGACCTGTAGGGTTGAGCGGAGAATTCCCTTGTCGCAGGTGAATATCTGTCCAAAGGACATCTTCACCGGTGCTTTCCAGAAAAACAGCAGAATCACGGACGCGGCGGCGCCGATGAACCGCGCCAGCAGCAGGGCAAAGACGCTGCCAAGAATGTCCAGCCGAAGCACATTCAAAAACAGAATGCTGAACACCAGGTAGGCGGCGTTGATGATGACGCTCAAGGCAAGGCACCGGCCGGATTCTCCCAGACCCCGTAAGATCCCGAAGCTGGCAGTGTATATGGTAAACACCAGAATCGACCATGCGCTGCCGGAAAGGTAAATCCGAGCCTTTTCCAGCACGACGGCTTCCGCCTCGGGGTAGAGCAGGGTCAGCACCTGACGGGGAAACATTAGCAGGGGCAGACATACCACGGTACCCACCGCCGCCGTCAGCCACAGCGTCATGCCAACAGCCTTACGGATACGCACGGGATCCTTCATGCCGCAGCTCTGGGCGACTACCACCGTGCCGCCGGCGCTGATGCCGTTGAAAATGCAGGTGATCATCCATGTCAGGGGCGATACCAGGGAAACCGCCGCGACGCTTGCTTCGCCATTGCTGCTGATAAGGGCGGTGATAAGCATATTGATAAACATGACGGACAGGCAATCCAGGACATTGGGGAAGGTCAGGTGCAGAATCTCCCGCCAGGAAAACACCGTACCGGACAGGGTACGGGTCAGAAACGAATCAAGGGATTTGGGTACGGCGTACTGTTTCATGAAGCAATGGCCTCCGAAGGATTTTTCGTCCCAAAGCATAGCATGACGGGCAGAAAATGTCAATGGATGGCAGAACCGCATAAACATTTTTCTTGACAAAATACAGCCTTTGCAATACAATTATACGAAATCGATAACGCGGTGAACGGGAGGTTCCGTTTTCCGGCTCAATGCAGAGAGTGCGCATTTTGGTGCAAGCGCATATTGGCCGGTTCGGATGGTCGCCCGGGAGCGGTCTTTCTGAATGAAGTAAGAAAGAACGGGGCTGCCCGTTACAGCAGTTATGAGAGCCCGAAAGGGAATTCAGGTGGTACCGCGGAAAATTTTCGCCCTGAGCTTTTGGGGAATCTTTGAGTCAGCCGATTCAGAGTTTCCCCGGCTCAGGGCGTTTCTTATTTAAGAAAAGGAGCGAAAGAAAATGGCAAGAGAATTACCAAAGGTCTACGAGCCGCAGCAGGTGGAGTCCAAGATCTACG